>CACDER010000014.1 GCA_902551855.1 uncultured Cryomorphaceae bacterium
TAGGTATGAAATGGTTAATTATGTTTTCAAGAAAAAGAAACGAAAAAACTATGTCACAAAAACTGGCTAACGAAGTTCTCTCTGCTTTCAGAGAAGAAGGAGCAACCATTAAGAAAAAACAAGATGTTCATAAAATGGCAGAAGCTAACAAAGCCTTTTCACATTTTAGATTTTAATATAAAATACCATGGCTAAAAGAGAGTTAAATTTAACGCGTAATATTGGAATAATGGCTCATATAGATGCCGGAAAGACTACAACAACTGAAAGAATCCTATATTATACCGGTGTATCTCACAAAATTGGCGAGGTTCATGATGGAGCTGCGACTATGGATTGGATGGAGCAAGAACAAGAAAGAGGAATTACAATTACCTCTGCAGCAACTACTTGTTTCTGGAAATACAGAGATGTTGAATATCAAATGAATATAATAGATACCCCAGGTCACGTAGATTTTACAGTTGAAGTTGAAAGATCTCTTAGAGTTTTAGATGGAGCTGTTGCTTTATTTTGTGCAGTTGGTGGTGTTGAACCGCAGTCCGAAACAGTTTGGAGACAAGCTGACAAATACAACGTGCCAAGAATAGGTTTTGTTAACAAAATGGACAGAGCAGGTGCAGATTTTTTGAATGTTGTTTCTCAAGTTAAAGAAAGATTAGGTGCAAACCCTGTTCCACTTCAATTACCTATTGGATCTGAAGAAAGTTTTAAAGGGGTAGTTGATTTAATTTCTAATAAGGCAATAGTTTGGGATGATGATACCCAAGGTATGACATACAAGGAAATTGACATACCTGAGGATATGGTTGATATGGTTTCCGAATGGAGAGAAAAATTAGTTGAGTCAGTTGCTGAATATGACGATAATTTGATGGAAAAGTTTTTTGATGATCCTGATTCAATAACACAATCTGAAATTGAATCAGCTATAAAATCTGCAGTTCATGATATGAAAATTACACCAATGTTTTGTGGATCCGCCTTCAAAAATAAAGGTGTTCAAGCTGTTTTAGATGCTGTAATGGAATTTTTGCCTTCGCCAATTGATATAAAATCTATAGTTGGAAAAAACCCTAATACAGAGTTAGAAGAAGAGAGAAAGCCTGATGTATCAGAGCCATTTGCAGCTCTAGCTTTTAAGATAGCTACTGATCCATTTGTTGGAAGATTATGTTTTTTCAGAGTTTATTCTGGAAAACTTGACTCTGGTTCTTATATTTGGAATTCAAGAACTGGAAAAAAAGAAAGAATATCAAGAATTTTTCAAATGCACTCAAATAAACAAAATGCAATTAATTTTATAGGAGCTGGAGATATCGGAGCTGGAGTTGGTTTTAAAGATATTAGAACTGGAGATACCCTTCATTCAGAAAAAGATCCTATAGTTCTTGAATCAATGACTTTTCCAGAACCTGTTATTGGTATAGCTGTTGAACCCAAAACAAAAGCAGATATTGACAAAATGGGATTAGCATTATCGAAGCTTTCAGAAGAAGATCCTACTTTCAAGGTTGCTACAAACGAAGAGACTGGCCAAACTGTGATCTCCGGTATGGGTGAATTACATTTAGATATATTGATAGATAGAATGAAGAGAGAGTTTAAAGTAGAATGTAACCAAGGAGCACCACAAGTTCAATATAAAGAGGCAATAAGAAGCAAATTTGATCACCGTGAAGTTTATAAAAAACAATCAGGTGGTAAAGGAAAATTTGCTGACATACAGTTCTCTATTGAACCAATCGATGACACAGTCAAAGAAAAAACTGAGGGATTAGAATTTATCGATAAAATTAAAGGAGGAAATGTTCCTAAAGAATTCATTCCATCTGTTCAGAAGGGATTTAAAGAAGCAATGCTTATGGGTCCATTAGCCGGTTATCCTATGGATAGCTTAAAGGTTACATTATTTGACGGCTCATTTCACGCTGTTGATTCAGATGCACTATCTTTTGAATTAGCTGCTAAGATTGGATACAAGGCAGCATGTAAAAATGCTTCTCCAGTATTATTGGAGCCAGTAATGAAATTAGAGGTTGTAACTCCTGACGATTATATGGGTGATGTAGTTGCAGATTTAAATAGGAGAAGAGGACAAGTTTCTGGAATGGATTCAAGACATGGAGCACAAGTAATAAAGGCTAATGTTCCGTTATCTGAAATGTTTGGTTATGTAACTTCTTTGAGAACAATTACATCTGGAAGAGCCACATCTACCATGGAATTCTCTCACTATGATGATTGTCCAAAAAATATTGCTGATGATGTTATATCTAAAGTTAATGGGAACAATAATACTTAAAAAATGAGTCAAAAGATTAGAATAAAGTTAAAGTCGTATGACTATAATTTAGTCGACAGATCTGCAGAAAAAATTGTTAAAACTGTCAAAACTACTGGAGCGGTTGTTATTGGTCCTATACCACTCCCAACTAATAAGAAAAAATATACCGTATTAAGATCTCCCCATGTGAATAAGAAAGCAAGAGAACAGTTTGAATTATGTTCATATAAGAGATTACTTGATATACACAGTTCATCATCTAAAACAGTTGATGCACTAATGAAGTTAGAATTACCAAGTGGTGTTGAAGTGGAAATAAAAGTATAATTAAATTTAAAGATATGCCTGGTTTAATTGGAAAAAAAATAGGGATGACTAGTATATTTACTGGTGAAGGTAAGAATATTCCCTGCACCGTTCTTGAAGTCGGCCCTTGTACAGTTACTCAAGTTAAAAAAAAGGTTGGAGATGGTTATAATGCTGTTCAACTTGCATATGGTAATAAAAAAATTAAAAATACTACCAATGCATTAATTGGTCATTTTGATAAAGCAAAAACCACACCTAAATTGAAATTAAAAGAATTTTCTGGTTTTGAAGACAAAAAATTAGGTGATGAAATCAATGTAGATTTATTTTCCAAAGGTGAATATGTAGATGTAACAGGATTTTCAAAAGGTAAAGGTTTTCAGGGAGTTGTAAAAAGACACGGTTTTCGTGGGGTTGGAGATGCTACTCACGGTCAACACAATAGATTACGAGCTCCCGGTTCTATAGGAGCTGCATCATATCCTGCAAGAGTTTTTAAAGGAATGAGAATGGCAGGAAGAATGGGTGGAGAAAAAGTCAAAGTTGATAATTTAGAAGTATTAGAAGTTATCAAGGAAAAGAATTTACTAATATTGAAAGGTTCAGTCCCTGGTCCTATTAATTCATACATAACTGTACAAAAATAATGGAAATAAATATATTAGATATTAATGGCAAAGATACTGGAAGAAAAGCTAAATTAAATGATTCAATTTTTTTATTTGAACCAAATGATCATGCTATTTATTTAGATGTTAAGCAGTATATGGCAAATCAACGTCAAGGTAACCATAAATCTAAAGAAAGAGCTGAAATTAAAGGTAGTACAAGAAAAATTAAAAAGCAAAAAGGAACTGGAACTGCAAGAGTTGGAAGTATTAAATCTCCTTTACTCAGAGGAGGTGGTACAATTTTTGGCCCAAGACCAAGAAGTTATTCTTTCAAACTCAATAAAAAAGTAAAATTAATTGCAAGAAAATCAGCGTTTGCAATAAAGTTTAAAGAGAAATCCTTAATTATTGTAGAAAATATTAATTTGGATAAACCTAGTACCTCTTCCTATCTAAGTTTTCTTCAGAACCTTAAGGTTACAAGCAAAAAATCTTTGTTAGTTCTTGAAGATTCAAATAAAAATGTATATTTGTCCTCCCGAAATTTAAGCAAGTCAAAAGTAGTAACTACTAACGAGCTTAATACATATGAAATTCTTGATGCAGGTGTTGTGTTAATTTCTGAGGGAGCTATTAAAAATATTGAAAGTAACTTAAGTTGATAACATGAGTTTAATTTTAAAACCGATTATAACAGAAAAAATGACTGATTTGAGTGAAAAATTCAATCGTTATGGTTTTATTGTTGAAAAAAATGCTTCAAAAAAAGATATTAAAAATGAAGTAGAGTCAATATATGGAGTCAGAGTTGAAAAGATTAGGACAATGATTTACGGCGGTAAGTCTAAATCAAGAAATACCAAGTCAGGAATTATCAAAGGAAGAACAAGTTCATTCAAGAAAGCAATCATAGATTTGTCTAAGGATGATTCAATTGATTTTTATAATAATGTTTAAGTAATATGGCTGTAAGAAAATTAAGACCAATTACTCCTGGTCAAAGACATAAAATAGTTAATACTTTTGATGGAATTACTACTAGTAAACCTGAAAAGTCATTACTTACTCCTTTAAAAAAAACTGGAGGTAGAAATAATTATGGAAGAATGACAATGAGATATATTGGAGGGGGGCATAAAAGAAGGTATAGAATAATTGACTTTAAAAGAAATAATTTTGGAGTTGAAGGTGAAGTTAAAACAATAGAATATGATCCTAACAGAAGCGCAAGAATAGCCTTAATTTTATATGGTAAAGAAAAGAGATACATAATCGCTCCAAATGGTCTTAAAGTAGGAGATAAAATATCTTCAGGTAAGGGAGTTTTACCCGAGGTTGGGAACTCGTTACATTTAAGTGAAATACCTTTAGGTACAATTATCCATAATATTGAATTGAGACCAGGTCAAGGTGCAGCCATAGCAAGAAGTGCTGGAACTTCAGCCCAGTTGGTAGCAAGAGACGGAAAATACGCCACCTTAAAGTTACCCTCCGGAGAAATAAGAATGATACTAGTTAATTGTCTAGCTACGGTTGGTGTAGTATCAAATTCTGAAAAGGCACTTGAAAGATCAGGAAAAGCTGGGAGATCAAGGTGGCTAGGAAGAAGACCAAGAACTAGAGGTGTTGCAATGAATCCGGTTGATCATCCAATGGGTGGAGGTGAAGGTAAATCCTCAGGAGGTCACCCTAGATCAAGAAATGGAATACCAGCTAAAGGATTTAAAACTAGACAGAAGAAAAAATCTTCAAATAAATATATTGTTGAACGAAGAAAAAAATAATTAAAAATGGGACGTTCAATTAAGAAAGGACCTTATGTCCACTATAAATTATTAAAAAAAGTTTCTTTAAATCAAGAAGCTAAGAAAAAGTCAGTTATTAAAACCTGGTCAAGGTCTTCAATGATTACTCCTGATTTTGTTGGACAAACAATAGCCGTTCATAATGGTCGTCAGTTCATTCCGGTTTTTGTAACTGAGAATATGGTAGGTCACAAACTTGGAGAATTTTCTCTAACTAGGACTTACAGAGGTCATGGTGGAAAAAAAGATAAAGCAAAACGTTAATAAATATTTGATGGGTAAAAGAAAACATAATACTGCTTTAAAGTTAAAGGAACAAAGATCTAACTTAGCTTTTGCTAAGCTAAATAACTGTCCAACTTCTCCAAGAAAAATGAGATTAGTTGCTGATTTAGTAAGAGGTAAAGAGGTTAATTTAGCTATGCAAATTTTAAAATTCAGCAACAAAGACGCTTCTAGGAGTTTAGAAAAGCTCCTTTTATCAGCTATTTCGAATTGGCAGTCAAAAAATGAAAATGTAAGAATTGAAGATTCTAATTTATTTATTGATAAAATTAATGTTGATAGTGCAAGAGTTTTAAAGAGATTACAACCGGCTCCTCAAGGAAGAGCCCATAGGATCAGAAAGAGGTCAAATCATGTTACAATAATATTAGCTAATAACAAAAAATAAGATGGGACAAAAAACAAATCCAATTGGCAATAGGTTAGGAATCATCAGAGGGTGGGATTCAGCTTGGTATGGTGGTAAAAAGTTTGGTGACAAAATTGCTGAAGATAGTATTATTAGAAAATATGTTTTTGCTAGACTAGCAAAAGCGAGTGTGTCAAAAGTAATAATTGAAAGAACATTAAAATTAGTTACAATTACAATTTGTACCGCAAGACCAGGAATTATAATCGGTAAAGGCGGATCTGAAGTTGATCGAATTAAAGAAGAACTCAAAAAAATTACTAATAAAGATATCCAAGTTAATATCTATGAGATTAAAAGACCTGAAGTTGATGCAAAACTAGTTGGTCAGTCTATATGTAGACAAATTGAAGGGAGAATTTCCTACAGAAGAGCTGTTAAAATGGGGATTGCTTCTGCAATGCGTATGAGTGCGGAGGGAATAAAAGTTCAAGTTTCTGGAAGATTAAATGGTGCGGAAATGGCAAGATCAGAAATGTATAAGGATGGTAGAACACCGTTACATACTTTTAGAGCTGATATTGATTATGCAATAGTTGAAGCTCATACAACATATGGAGTAATAGGTGTTAAGGTATGGATATGTAAAGGAGAGTTGTATGGTAAGAGAGATTTAATTCCTATTGAGACAATTTCTAAAGGAACAAAGAATAGTTCAAGATCTCAAAGGGGAGGAGGTAACCAACGTAGAAAAAGAAAATAAATTTTAAATAATTAAAGAGAATGTTACAGCCAAAAAAAAGTAAATATAGAAAAATGCAAAAGGGAAAGATGAAGGGTAATGCAGGAAGAGGAAATCAAATTGCTTTTGGATCTTTTGGTATAAAAGCATTAGAGGAATGTTGGATTACATCAAGACAAATAGAAGCTGCGCGTATTGCTGCTACAAGATACATGAAGAGAGAAGGACAAATGTGGATTAGAATTTTTCCTGATAAACCTGTCACAAAAAAACCTGCAGAGGTAAGAATGGGTAAAGGTAAAGGAGCGCCTGAATACTGGGCTGCGGTTGTTTTACCTGGCAGGATAATGTTTGAAATTGATGGTATTTCTTTTGAAGTAGCTAAGGAGGCGCTTAGGTTAGCTGCACAAAAGTTACCTATAACAACAAAATTTATTGTTAGAAGAGATTATGAATTTTCTTAAATAATTGAAAAAATGAAACAAAATGTAATCAGTCAAATGACAGATAGTGATTTGGAAGTTTCTTTAGAAAAAGAAAGAGATACACTTGTGAAGTTAAAGCTTTCTCATTCTGTTTCTCCAATTGAAAATCCTTTGCAAATTAAATTTCACAGAAAAAACATTGCGAGAATTTTGACTGAGATTAAATATAGAAAAATTAAAATTTAAAAAATGCATAGTAGAAATCTTAGAAAAGAAAGAATTGGAATAGTTAAAAGTGATAAGATGCAAAAGTCTGTTACTGTTTCTATACAAAGAAAGGAAATGCATCCTATGTATGGTAAATTTGTAAAAAAAACTACTACTTTTGTTGCTCATGACGACAAAAATGAATGTAAAATAGGAGATACAGTAAAAATAATGGAAACTCGCCCCTTGAGCAAGACAAAAAAGTGGAGAGTTGTTGAAATATTAGAAAGAGCTAAATAATTATGGTACAACAAGAAACAAGATTAAAAGTTGCAGATAATACGGGGGCTAAAGAAGTATTATGTATTCGTGTTCTTGGGGGAACAAAAAGAAGATATGCTTCAATTGGTGACAAAATTGTTATAAGTGTAAAATCAGCTTTACCGTCAGGAACTGTCAAAAAAGGACAAGTTTCATCTGCTGTAGTAGTTAGAACAAAAAAAGAAGTTAGGAGACAAGATGGATCATACATTAGATTTGATGATAATGCTTGTGTGCTTTTAGATACCTCAAATCAAATGAGAGGTACTAGAGTTTTTGGCCCAGTTGCCAGAGAATTAAGAGACAAACAATATATGAAAATAGTTTCATTGGCACCAGAAGTGCTTTAAAATTAAAAAAATGCTAAAACTTCATTTGAAAAAAAATTATCAAGTTAGAGTGATTTCAGGTACTGAGAAAGGTAAATCCGGAAAGGTTATATCTGTAGATTACAGAAATAATAAAGCTATAGTTGAAGGTTTAAATATTGTGTCAAAACATGCTAAACCTAATTCCAGAAATCCTCAAGGAGGTATTCTTAAGTCAGAAGCTCCAATTCACATATCAAATTTAATGGTTTTGGATTCCAAGGGAGTTGCTAGCAGAGTTGGTAGAAAACTTGATAAAAATGGAAAATTAGTTAGATATTCAAAAAAAAGTGGGGAGATTTTATAATGAATTATTTACCAAGATTACAAAAAAAGTATAAGGAGCATATTATTCCTAACTTAAAAAAGAAATTAGGTTATGAAAATTTAATGGAAGTACCTAAAATTGTTAAAATTTGTTTAAATCAAGGTATTGGTTTAGCAACTTCTGACAAAAAGCTTATTGAAATTGCAATTAAAGAAATGACCAAAATAACTGGTCAAAAGGCTTTACCTACACTTTCAAAAAAAGATGTATCTAATTTCAAGTTACGAAAAGGTATGCCTATTGGAGTTAAGGTAACACTTAGAGGAAATAAAATGTATGAGTTTTTAGACAGGCTTGTTTCAACAGCATTACCTGCAGTTAGAGACTTTCAAGGGATAAATCCTAAATCTTTTGATGGTAGAGGAAATTACAATTTAGGAGTAAAAGAGCAGATAATTTTTCCCGAAATTTCTATTGACAAAGTTAACAAAATTACGGGAATGGATATTAATATAATAACTAATGCTAAAACTGATAAAGAAGCATTTGAACTTCTTTCAGAGTTTGGTTTACCTTTTAAAAAATAAATTTATGGCAAAAGAATCAATGAAAGCTAGAGAAGTTAAAAGACAAAAATTAGTTGATAAGTTCGCTGAAAAAAGAGCTAAACTAAAGTCTGAAGGAGATTATGTAGGATTACAAAAATTACCTAAAAACTCTTCTCCTATTAGATTACATAATAGATGTAAAATTACAGGTAGACCAAAAGGATACATGCGTCAATTTGGAATTTCAAGAGTTACATTCCGTGAGATGGCAAATTTTGGTTTAATTCCTGGTATTAAAAAATCAAGTTGGTAAAATAATAAATTATGAATTCAGATCCAATAGCAGATTACTTAACTAGAATTAGAAATGCAATTATGGCTAAGCATAAAGTCGTATCAATACCCTCTTCTAGATTAAAAAAAGAAATTACCAAGATTCTAAAAGAACAAGGTTATATTTTTGATTATAAATTTGAAGATAACAAAGATTCTGGGAGTCAAGGTAAAATTATGATAGCTTTAAAGTATGATAAAATAACTAAAACTGCAGCGATCTCTTCTATCAAAAGAGTATCTAAGCCTGGCTTAAGAAACTATGCTTCTTCTTCAAAGATGCCCAGAGTTCTAAATGGTTTAGGTATTTCCATTGTTTCAACATCCAAAGGAGTTATGACTGGAAATGATGCTAAAAAAAATAATGTAGGAGGAGAAGTTATTTGCCATGTTTATTAAAATAATTGAAACTAATAATTATGTCAAGAATAGGAAATAAACCAATTACAATACCTGATGGAACTACCGTAACTATATCTCCTTTAAACGAGGTAGTGGTGAAAGGTAAACTGGGAGAATTATCATTGATGATAAAAAAGCCTATATCAGTTTCTAATCAAAAATCTACTGTTATTGTCAAAAGACCTGATGATAAAAAAGATTCAAGAGAAAAACATGGATTGTATCGAGCTTTGATTTATAATATGGTAGAAGGTGTTTCTAAAGGTTACAAAAAAGAACTTGAATTAGAAGGAGTAGGATATCGTGCCTCTAATAAAGGCCAACAACTTGAATTAAATTTGGGTTACTCACACAATATTATTTTTGAAATATGTCCAGAAGTAAAAGTTGAAACAATATCAGAAAAAGGAAAAAACCCTATTATTAATCTCTTTTCTCATGATAAACAATTAATCGGTTTAGTTTCTGCTAAGATTAGATCTCTTAGAAAAGTTGAACCATATAAAGGAAAAGGTGTAAAATTTGTTGGAGAACAAATAAGGAGAAAAGCAGGTAAAACAGCAGGTTAAAATTACTAAAATGAAATTAACTAAAGACTACAGAAGAAATAGAATTAAAATGAGAGTTAGAAAAACTGTGAAAGGATCTGAACAAGTTCCTCGGTTATCAGTTTTTAGAAGTAATAAATCTATTTATGCACAATTGGTGGATGATTTAAATGGAAAAACTATTGTTTCAGCCAATTCAAATGATAAAAAACTTAAATTTGAAGATAATAAAAAAACATCACAAGCTTTTACTGTTGGTCAAAGCCTAGCAAAAAAAGCAACTTCTATGGGAATCAAAAAATGTATTTTTGATAGAAGCGGATATTTGTATCATGGAAGAGTCAAATTTTTGGCTGATGGTGCCCGTGATGGAGGTTTAAAATTTTAATTAAATGGCAAAAAAATATTTTAACATACAAAAAGTAAAACCTTTGGGTTTAGAATTAGTTGATAAACTTGTTGGAATTCAGAGGGTAACAAAGGTAACAAAAGGTGGGAGAACGTTTAGTTTTTCAGCAATCGTTGTTGTAGGTAATGAAAATGGTGTTGTTGGACACGGAATGGGTAAAGCCCAAGAAGTTGTTTCGGCAATTACCAAAGCCACTGAAGATGCAAAAAAAAATTTATTTACAATACCTTTAGTTAACGGAACAATTCCTCATGAACAAGTTGGTAAATACAGTGGTTCACTTGTTTTTATGAGGCCTGCATCCCAAGGAACTGGAGTAATTGCTGGAGGTGCAATGCGTGCCATCATGGAATCAGTAGGTATTAAAGACATCCTAGCTAAATCTAAAGGATCATCAAATCCCCATAATGTTGTAAAAGCAACTATGGATGCATTACTTCAGTTGAGGGATGCAAAATTTATAGCTAAACAAAGAGGAATTACTTTAAGTAAAGTTTTTAATTCAAAATAATCTGATTATGACTAAAGTAAGAATTAAACAAATAAAAAGTAAAATAGATAGACCAAAAAACCAAAAAAGAACTTTAGAAGCTCTAGGTTTAAAAAAAATCAATCAAGTTGTAGAACACCAAGCGACACCTCAAATCATGGGTATGGTTAATGTTGTCAGTCATCTTGTTGAATTTGAAAAAATTAAATAATTTAATTTACAATGAATTTAAGTAATATAAAGCCAGCGAATGGCTCAATTAGAAATAAAAAAAGAATTGCTCGAGGAGAAGGATCGGGAAAAGGTGGAACTTCAACTAGAGGTCATAAAGGCCAAAAATCAAGATCAGGATATTCAAAAAAAGTTGGTTTTGAGGGAGGACAAATGCCACTTCAAAGAAGAGTTCCTAAGTATGGATTTACAAATATTAACAGGATAGTTTTCAAAACTATCAATCTTGACACAATTCAATCTTTAGTTGACAGTAAAAAAATTAAGGATAAAGTTGATCTCAATGTTTTTATTGATAATGGTCTTGCCAAAAGGAAAGATTTGGTTAAAATATTAGGTAGGGGTAAACTTAATACTAAACTTGCATTTTATGCTCATAAGTTTTCCAAGTCAGCCAAAGAAAATATTTTGTCTCAAGGTGGTTCTATAAATATACTATAATTTCATGAATTTTTTTAAAACTATATCAAATATACTTAAAATTGAAGAATTAAGATCTAGAATATTAACTACCCTGGGGTTTTTGTTAATCTATAGACTTGGATCTTTTGTTGCACTTCCTGGAATTGATCCGCAAAAACTTGATGCCTTACAAAATCAAACTTCTGATGGACTTCTGGGTTTACTAAATATGTTTACAGGTGGAGCTTTTTCTCAAGCTTCAATAATGGCTCTGGGAATCATGCCATATATCTCTGCTTCTATTGTAATACAATTAATGACTATGGCAGTCCCATATCTACAGAAACTCCAAAAAGATGGGGAAAGTGGAAGAAATAAAATTAACCAAATAACTAGATATTTAACTGTTTTTATAACTAGTATCCAAGCTCCTGGATATATCACAAATTTAAAAGTAACTCTTCCTCCTGACGCATTTCTATTATCATCTGGTTCTTTTTGGATCTCCAGTATTATAATTTTAGTTACTGGAACTATGTTTGCCATGTGGTTGGGTGAAAAGATAACTGATGGTGGAATTGGAAATGGTATTTCTCTTCTTATTATGGTTGGAATTATAGCTGTTTTACCTCAGTCATTTTTATTTGAAATAGGCCGTGTAAGACCCCTGATAATTTTTATTGAGTTAATAATAATGTTAATAGTTATTTTAGCTTCAGTTCTCTTAATTCAAGGTGTTAGAAAAATTCCAATTCAATATGCTAAAAGAGGTTCTAATATTCAAGCCTCCAGACAATATATGCCATTAAAAGTTAATGCATCTGGAGTTATGCCTATAATATTTGCACAAGCTATTATGTTTGTTCCTATCACATTTGCAGGGTTATCCCAATCTGAAAAGGTTCAAACATTTGTAACTACATTTTCAGATTTCTCTGGATTTTGGTATAACTTTGTTTTTGCTGTTTTAATCATTCTCTTTACATATTTTTACACTGCTATTACAATCAATACTAATCAAATGGCGGACGATTTAAAGAGGAATGGAGGTTTTGTTCCTGGAATTAAGCCGGGTAAAGATACTGCAAATTTTTTAGATGGTGTAATGTCCAAAATTGTTTTACCTGGTTCAATTTTCCTTGCATTTATTGCTATACTACCAGCATTTGCCATGAACGCTGGAGTCAATCAGTCATTTGCTCAATTTTTTGGAGGTACTTCATTGTTGATAATGGTTGGAGTTGTTTTAGATACCCTTCAACAAATCGAAAGTTATTTACTTTTTAGACACTATGATGGTTTAATGAAGTCTGGAAGGATTACTGGAAAATCAGGTATGTAAAATGATATTATGATATATTACAAAACTGAAGAAGAAATAAAATTAATTAAAGATAGTTCTTTACTTGTTGCTAAAACTCACGCTGAAATCGCCAAGTATATTAAACCTGGCGTTACCTCAATTTTTCTAGATAAAATTGCTGAACAATTTATCAATGATAATGGAGGCAAGCCTGCTTTTAAAGGTTATAATAAGTTTCCTAATACACTATGTGTATCTCCAAATGAAGAAGTTGTTCATGGGATTCCTAATGATAAACCAATTAAGTCAGGAACAGTTCTTTCTGTTGATTGCGGAGTTTTAAAAAATGGTTTTTATGGAGATTCAGCTTTTACTTATGAGGTAGGCGAAACAAAAGAAGATTTTAAGAATTTACTAAAAGTCACCAGAGATTCTCTCTATAAAGGAATTGAGCAGGCTATAATTGGCAATAGTATTGGAGATATAGCCTTTGCTATTCAGTCTCATGTTGAAAATAATGGTTATAGTGTAGTAAGAGAGCTGGTTGGTCACGGAATTGGTAGAAATTTACACGAAAGTCCCGAGGTTCCGAATTATGGTAAAAGAGGTAAAGGATTAAAATTAAAAAGTGGTTTAGTTTTAGCAATTGAACCTATGGTAAACTATGGTAATAAAGACATTTTTCAATTATCTGATGGATGGACTATAAAGACTAGAGATATGCTACCTTCGGCACATTTTGAGCATACAGTATTGGTTAAGAACGATGAGGCAGAAATTTTATCCTCATTTGATTATGTAGATAAAGTTTTAAATAATTAATAAAATAAATAGATTATAAAATATGGCTAAACAAGCTTCAATAGAACAAGATGGTGTTATCATTGAGTCACTTTCAAATGCAATGTTTCGAGTCGAACTTGAAAATGGTCATATGTTAACTGCACATATATCTGGTAAAATGAGAATGCACTATATTAAATTGTTACCCGGTGATAAAGTTAAACTTGAAATGTCTCCTTATGATTTATCAAAAGGTAGAATAACTTATAGATATTAAATTAAATAATTATTATGAAAGTAAGAGCATCAATAAAAAAGAGAAGTTCTGATTGTCAGATCGTTAAAAGAAATGGTAAGCTTTACGTTATCAACAAGAAAAATCCAAGATTTAAACAAAGACAAGGATAAATAAACTAATATTAAATTTTAAAATTATTGTATGGCAAGAATAGCAGGGGTAGATTTACCCAAAAACAAAAGAGGTGAAATAGGTTTAACCTATATTTTCGGTGTTGGTAAAAGTAAGGCACAAGAAATACTTAATGAAGCTGGAGTAAATTTAGATACAAAAGTTGGACAATGGAATGATGAAGAACTTAATAAAATTAGGAGCGTTATTTCTAATTGTAAAATAGAAGGTGAATTGAGATCTGAAGTGCAAATGAGTATTAAAAGATTAATGGATATAGGTTGTAACAGAGGACAACGACATAGATCTGGATTACCCCTAAGAGGTCAAAGAACAAAAAACAATTCAAGAACTAGAAAAGGAAGAAGAAAAACTGTAGCTAATAAAAAGAAAGCTACTAAATAATTATAATTATGGCTAAAAGTAATAAAAAGAAAAATGTCAAAGTTGAAGCAAATGGTGAAGCTCACATATTTGCCTCATTTAATAATATTATTATTTCTTTAACAAACAATTCAGGTCAAGTAATATCTTGGTCCTCAGCTGGTAAGCAGGGTTTTAAAGGATCTAAGAAAAATACACCTTATGCTGCTCAAATGGCAGCAGAAGATTGTGCCAAATCAGCATATGAAGCAGGTCTCAGAAGAGTCAAAGTTTTTGTTAAAGGACCAGGAAATGGTAGAGAATCTGCGATAAGAACCCTTCATAATAGCGGAATCCTTGTTTCTGAAATTGTTGATGTTACTCCTCAACCTCACAATGGTTGTAGGCCTCCTAAAAGAAGAAGAGTTTAATTAAAAATAAAAATATGGCAAGATATACTGGACCTAAAACAAAGATTTCTAGAACTTTTGGTGAACCAATTTTTGGTTCAGATAAGTCTCTTGAAAAGAAAAAATATCCTCCTGGTCAGCATGGAGTTATGAAAAAAAGAGCGAAAAAATCTGAATATGCAGTTCAACTTTTAGAAAAACAAAAAGCTAAATATACATATGGTATACTTGAAAAGCAATTTAGGAATCTATACAAAAAAGCATCATCTAAAGTCGGAATCACTGGAGAAATTCTTCTTCAGTTGTGTGAACAAAGATTAGATAATGTAGTTTACAGAATGGGAATTTCTAACACAAGGAGTGGTGCAAGACAATTAGTATCACACAGGCATATATTAGTCAATGGAATTGTTGTTAATATTCCATCATTTTCTCTTAAAGAAGGTGATGTTGTTGAAGTTAGAGAAAAGTCTAAGTCTATGGAATCTATTGTAAATTCGCTAAAAGTCAATACTTCAACATACGAATGGTTACAATTTAATTTAGATTCCTTAAAAGGGACTTTTGTTTCTGTACCTCAAAGAGATCAAATTCCTGAAAATATCAAAGAACAGTTAATTGTAGAATTATATTCAAAATAAATTTTAATTAAAAAAATATATAATATGGCTATTTTAAATTTTCAAAAACCTGACAGGGTATATATGGTTAATTCCTCTGATACTTTTGGGCAATTTGAATTCAGACCTTTAGAACCTGGTTATGGACTTACTGTTGGTAATGCACTCAGAAGAGTTCTTTTATCGTCCCTTGAAGGATTTGCAATTTCCTCTGTAAAAATTGAAGGAATTGAACACGAATTTTCAACTATCGATGGAATGGTTGAAGATATAACTGAAGTAATTTTAAATTTAAAACAGGTTAGATTTAAAATTCAGGTTGATGATGTTGAAGACGAGTTAGTTAAAATTTCTATTTCTAATCAAAAACAAATTACTGCTGGAGATATTGGTAAATTTATTTCAAACTTTCAAGTACTTAACCCTGAGCTTATAATTTGTAATGTTGATCCTAAAGTTAAACTTGATTTGACTCTAAATATTAGTAAAGGAAGAGGTTTTGTAACTTCTGAAGAACATAATATTGACCATTTACCTCTTGGAACTATATCTATTGATTCTATTTTTACTCCAATCAAAAATGTTAAATATAATATTGATAATTTTAGAGTAGAGCAAAAAACTGATTATGAAAAACTAATTTTAGAAATAACAACAGATGGTTCAATAAACCCAAAAGATGCTTTAACTGAAGCATCAAAAATATTGATTCATCATTTCATGCTTTTCTCTGATGAAAGAATTTCTCTTGAAGACGAAGAAACAGCATCCGAAAATCAATATGATGAAGAGTCATTAAAAATGAGACAACTACTTCATTCAAAATTAACGGATATGGATTTATCAGTTAGAGCTTTAAATTGTCTAAAAGCTGCTGAAGTAGAAACCCTTGGAGACCTGGTATCCTTTAATAAAAGTGACCTTATGAAATTTAGAAATTTTGGAAAAAAGTCCCTAACTGAGCTCGATGAATTAGTTGCTGTTAAAGGTTTAACTTTTGGGATGGATACCAGTAAGTATAAACTTGATAAAAATTAAAATATGAGGCATAGAAACAAAAATAATAATCTAGGTAGGAAAGCAAACCACAAAAAAGCTTTGTTATCTAATTTAGCTTGTTCATTACTTAAACACAAAAGAATAAATACAACCCTGGCTAAAGCGAAGGTTCTTAAGAGATTTGTTGAACCTTTAATTACAAAATCTAAAACTGATACTACTCATTCAAGAAGAACGGTTTTCAGATATCTTAAACAAAAAGAAATCATTTCAGAATTATTTGGGGTTATATCAGAAAAAATAATAAATAGACCTGGAGGTTACACAAGAATTATAAAAACTGGAAATAGGTTGGGTGATAATGCTGAGATGTGTATGATGGAATTAGTAGACTTTAATGAAGTATATTCTAATAAGACTACAAAAGCTAAAAAATCGAGAACCAGAAGAAGTAAGAAACTAAAGCAACCTAATGAGCTTAAAACTCAAAAGACAGAAGAAGTTTCAAGTGATAAGACAAAAAAGATTATTGATGTAAATAATCAAAAAACTGAAAGCAAAAAAAATGAAGAAGTTTCAAATGATAATACAAATAACGAAAATACCTAATTTATTAGCTACTATTTGATTTTTGTTAATTTAAGGATGTAGCTTTTTATTGTTATGTCCTTTTTTAGTTATCTAAAAAAAAAAAATTTTGATGAAATACATTGAAAAAGACAAAGCTCTCTTAATTCTGGAGGACGGAACCATATTTCATGGTTTTGCTGCTGGGTATAAAGGAATAGCTGTCGGTGAATTATGTTTTAACACTGGTATGACTGGATATCAAGAAATTTTTACTGATCCATCTTATTATGGTCAGTTAATGCTAACAACAAATCCGCATATTGGAAATTATGGAGTAAATAGTGATGAAATTGAATCTGAATCAATCAAAATCTCTGGATTAATTTGTAAAGATTTCAATAGAAATAATTCAAGAATTAATTCTAATATGAGTTTAAGTGATTATTTTATCAAAGAAAAAATAGTTGCAATATCCGATGTTGATACAAGAGCTTTAGTCAGATATATAAGGAATAAAGGTTCTATGAATGCACTAATCTCTTCAGTAAATTTTGATTCCAAGTATTTAATGAAAGAATTAATCAAAGTTCCTAACATGAAAGGACTTGAGTTATCCTCCAGTGTTTCAACAAAACAATCATATTTTGTTGGTAGTAATGATGCTAAACACAGAGTAGCTGTTTTAGATCTTGGCGTTAAGAGAAATATTTTAAGATGTCTAACATCAAGAAGTTGTTACTTAAAAGTTTTTCCTTATAATGCAAATTTATCTGAAATTTTAGATTGGTCTCCTAATGGAATTTTTTTATCAAATGGTCCTGGGGATCCTAGTGTAATGAAAAACGTTATAAAGTTAGTTGTCCAAATAATTGATACTAAAATTCCAACTTTTGGAATTTGTCTTGGACATCAGATGATTGGTCTAGCTTGTGGTTTGAAAACATATAAAATGCATAATGGTCACAGAGGCATTAATCATCCAGTAATAAACTTAGAGACTGGAAAAGGTGAAATAACATCTCAAAATCATGGTTTTTCAATTGATATGGATTCCATTAAAAATAAAAATAATATAATTTTAACTCATAAAAATTTAAATGACGGAACTGTAGAGGGAATAAAGTTAAAAGATAGAAGTTGTTTTTCCGTTCAATTTCACCCTGAATCTTCACCTGGACCGCATGATTCAAGGTATTTATTTGATTCTTTTATAAAAGAAATGATTTAAAAAAATGAACAAGATTACAAATATAATAGCAAGGCAAATTTTAGACTCCAGAGGAAATCCAACTGTTGAAACTGATGTCTATGTAAATAATACTATGTTTGGAAGAGCATCGGTTCCATCAGGAGCCTCAACAGGAGAGTACGAAGCAGTAGAACTTAGAGATAATCATGATAATTATTATTTAGGTAAAAGTGTATTAAAAGCAGTAAATAATATAAATGGTTCAATAAGAGAAAATTTAATTGGTATTCCGATTGATGATCAGCTTAAAATTGATAATTTAATGATAGAAATTGATGGAACAGCAAATAAAAGCAAATTGGGTGCAAACTCAATTTTATCAGTTTCACTATCTTGTTTGAAAGCGGCAGCGTCATTTAACAAAAAATTTTTATTTAATTTTATTCAAAAAGATTTACCTAAAATTATGCCTATTCCAATGATGAATATTATTAATGGTGGAGCGCATGCTGATAATTTAATTGACTTTCAAGAGTTTATGATAATGCCACTTAATGCAAATAGATTTTCTGAATCATTAAGGATTGGTGTAGAGATTTTTCATACACTTAAACAAGTTCTTAAGAGTAAAGGTTTTTCAACAAATGTTGGAGATGAAGGAGGTTTTGCTCCAAATTTAAAATCAAATACCGAAGCATTAGATATTATAACTATTGCAATTGAAAAGGCTGGATATTCTCCAGGTAAAGATGTATTTATTTCTCTTGATGTTGCTGCTAGTGAATTCTATGATAAACAAAATAAATTATATAAATTTAAGGGAGAAAAAAACTCTGGTCTCAATTCTAGGGATATGATAGCTTATTTTAAAAAATTATGTAATAAGTTTCCAATTATTTCTATAGAAGATGGTTTAGACCAAGATGACTGGGATGGTTGGATAGAATTGTCAAAAGAATTAGGAGAAAAAGTTCAATTAGTTGGTGATGACTTATTTGTTACTAATTCTGATAGAATAGAAATTGGTATAAAAAAAAATATTGCTAACTCGGTATTAATTAAATTAAATCAGATAGGAACATTTTCTGAAACATTAGAAGCCATTAATCTTGCTAAGTTGAATAACTATTCAACAATAATGAGTCATAGATCCGGAGAGACAGAGGATAATATAATTTCTGATATTTCAGTTGGTTTAAGTACAGGCCAGATTAAAACAGGATCAGCATCAAGGTCCGACAGAATTAGTAAATACAACCAATTGTTAAGAATTGAAGAAATTTTAGGTGAATCAGCAATTTTTTTAGGTAAAAATTTTAAGTATATATAGAATTTTAATTTTTTTTTATGGATGAAAATATAGAAATTTCCTTTGGTGGAATACTACACAAGTTTCCAATAATTCATGGAACTGAGGGTGAAAAAGCAATAGATATAAGTAGTTTAAGAAAACAAACTGGTTTAATAACTATTGATACTGGATTTAAAAATACAGGATCTACAAAAAGTTCAATTACATTTCTAAATGGAGAAAAAGGTATTTTAAGACATAGAGGTTATAGTATTGATGATTTAACAAATAAATCAACTTTTCTTGAAGTTGCATATTTATTAATTTATGGTGAATTACCTAATTTATCAAAATTGAAAATGTTTAGAGATAATATAACACTCCATACTTTAGTGCATGAAGATGTTAAAGGAATTTTAGATGGTTTTCCTTCAAAAGCTCATCCTATGGGTGTTTTATCTTCATTGGTTTCGTCTTTAACTGCCTTTTATCCAAAATCTCTTGATCCAAATAGATCTGTTGAGGAAATTAATGGAACAATCATAAGAATAATTGCAAAACTTCCAACATTAGCTGCATGGGCATTTAAAAATAGGATGAGACAACCACTGGTTTATCCTAACAATAATTTAGATTATTGTTCTAATTTTTTAAATATGATGTTCAGTCTTCCAACTCATGATTATAAGATTAATAAAATTGTTTCAAATGCATTAGAAAAATTATTAATTCTTCATATTGATCACGAGCAAAATTGTTCAGCTTCTACAGTAAGAATTGTTGGGTCATCCCATGCTAGTCTGTACGCATCTATATCTGCTGGAATAGCAGCTTTATGGGGACCTTTACATGGTGGAGCAAATCAAGCAGTGATTGAAATGTTAGAGGAAATTAAAAAAGATAATTGTAATGTTAAAAAATATATTGACAAAGCCAAAGACAAGTCTGATCAATTTAGATTAATGGGATTTGGCCACAGAGTCTATAAAAACTTTGATCCTAGAGCAAGAATAATTAAAGATGCTGCTGAAGAAGTATTAAATTCACTTGGAATTAACGATCCAGTTCTTGACATAGCAAAAAAAATCGAGAAAATTGCCCTTACTGATCAATATTTTATTGAAAGGGGACTTTATCCTAATGTTGATTTTTATTCTGGTATTATTTATAGAGCAATAGGAATACCAACTGACATGTTTACAGTTATGTTTGCTTTAGGAAGATTGCCTGGATGGGTTGCCCAATGGAAAGAAATGAGAGAAAATAATGAACCAATTGGAAGACCAAGACAGTTATATACTGGAAATATTTCAAGAAAATATGTCCCAATAAATGAAAGAAAAAATTAATTTGATGTATTATGAAAAAATATGATTTAATTGTAATTGGATCTGGTCCAGGTGGCTATGTATCTGCAATAAGATCAGCTCAACTAGGTTTAAAAACTGCAATTATTGAAAAATATCCTAGTTTAGGAGGTACTTGTTTAAATGTTGGTTGTATACCATCAAAGGCAATCCTTGATTCTTCAGAAAGGTTTTTCAGTGCAAATAAACATTTTTCTGAGCATGGAATACATTTTAATAATGTCAATTTTGACATTAAAAAAATGATGGAAAGAAAAGATAAGATTGTCAAACAAACATGTAATGGATTAAATTTTTTAATGAAAAAAAATAAAATTGACATATACCAAGGAATTGCCTCGTTTCAAAATAAATATACAATTACAGTAAATAGTGACAAATCCTCTAATGAAATTCAATCTGAATACTTTATTATTGCTACTGGTTCAAAACCTACAGAGCTGCCTGGTATTAAAAACGATAAAAAAAGAATTATTTCTTCAACCCAAGCATTAAGTCTAAAAGAAGTGCCAAATGAATTAATAATTATCGGTGGGGGTGTTATTGGTATTGAGTTAGGTTCAGTATATGCAAGATTAGGAACTAAAATAAAAGTTTTAGAATATTCTGATTGTTTGATCAATTCATTTGATAAATCATTAAGTAAAGAGTTAAAAAAAATTCTAATTAAAAATCTATCTTTTGATATCCAACTTAATTTTGAGGTTAAAACTGTTAAAAGTGCCGGTAATAAAGTTATAATAACTGGATTAAATAAAAATAAGGAAGAGATTATTTATAAAACAGATTATTGTCTACTTTCAGTGGGAAGAAGTCCATACACTAAAGGTTTAAATTTGAACAAAATTGGAATAAAATTAAGTCCTTCTGGAAAAATTATTGTTGATAACAATTTGAAAACTAATATTCCAAATATTTTTGCAATTGGAGATGTAATTGACGGTCCGATGTTGGCTCACAAAGCAGAAGAAGAGGGAGTTTATGTTGCAGAGTATATATCTGGTCAAAAACCTCATTTAAATTATAATTTAATCCCCAATGTTATTTACTCCTGGCCTGAAGTTGCCTCTGTTGGAAAAACAGAGCAAGAAATAATTAGCAGTGGAATTAAATATAAAGTCGGAGAATTTCCTTTTAAAGCACTAGGTAGAGCAAGAGTCTCAGGCGATTTAGATGGATTCGTAAAAGTTTTAGCTGATGAGGTGTCTGATGAAATTTTAGGAGTTCATATGATTGGCCCTAGAGTTGCAGATTTAATATCTGAGGCTGTTGTAGCTATGGAATATAGAGCTTCAGCTGAGGATATTGCAAGAATTTGTCATGCTCATCCAACATTTTCAGAAGCAATAAAAGAAGCTGCTCTAAATGCTACAGAAAAAAGAGCTCTACATATTTAATTTTACTAATTTACATGAAAGTTTTAGATGAATTTAATATCTCTCAATTTAAAAATTTTAAGTATAAGTTATTAAAATATTACTCTGAAACTAAAAATTTTATGTTTCTGGATAGCAATGATTTAGTAGATAAATACGATTGGATTTTTGCTATTGATTATGAAGATAAAATAACATCTAATTCTAAAAACTCATTATTTCAACTTAATAAATTTTATAAAAAAAACCACACTAATTGGATATTTGGCTCTCTTAGTTATGATCTTAAAAACCAAATTGAAATATTAAGTTCATCTAATTATGATGGTATTAATTTCCCTTTAATAAATTTTTTTGTACCAAAGTTTCTTTTTGTATGTAAGGATAATTCAGTAAAATATTTTTCTCACTCAGAAAATCAAAAGTTTCCTATTGAAAAAATATTAAATATTGATTTTAATTTTAAAGAAATTTCTTCCCTGAATCTAAAATTTAGGATTTCAAAAAAAAATTATTTTAAAAATGTATCTAAAATTATTCAACATATAAATCTAGGAGATATTTATGAGATGAATTATTGTCAAGAAATATATGGAGAAAATTCTGTAATTAACCCATATGACACTTATTTAAAATTAGTTTCTATTTCAAAGGCTCCTTTTTCGTCATTATATAGACATAACAATTCTTATTTGATTTCTGCCAGCCCAGAAAGGTTTATAAAAAAAAATAAAAATAAGTTGTTTTCTCAACCAATAAAAGGAACAATAAGAAGAAGTGAAAATAAAGAAGAAGATAATTTTCTAAAAATGAAATTATTTAAAGATGACAAAGAAAGATCTGAAAATGTTATGATCGTTGATTTAGTTAGAAATGACTTATCAAAAATTGCTAGAAGATCATCAGTAAATGTAGATGAGTTATTTGGGATTTATTCTTTTAATGATTTACATCATATGATTTCTACAATATCTTGTGACCTTAAAAAGAATATTAATATTGATGAAATTATTTCATCAACATTTCCAATGGGTTCTATGACTGGAGCTCCAAAATATAGGGCAATGGAATTAATTGAAAAATATGAAAAAACTAAAAGAGGTCTTTATTCTGGTTCAATTGGTTACATTGAACCTAATGGTGATTTTGATTTTAATGTAATTATTAGAAGTATTCAATATAACCAAAATAATAAATATTTATCAATACTAGTTGGAGGAGCAATTACCTCAAAAAGTAAAATAGAAAATGAGTTTGATGAGTGCTTTTTAAAATCCAAGTCGCTATTTAAAGTATTAAATTTTAAACATGATTAATAAGTTTATAAAATATTGTAATAGTATTGGATTTAAAAGTGAATCAAAGTTATTATTAGGTTTAAGTGGCGGAATTGACTCTATTGCATTATTTCATTTATTAAGATTATCAAAATTCACCTTTGAAGTTGCACATTGTAATTTTGATCTTAGAAAATTTGATTCTGAAAATGACGAAAAATTTGTTAAAAAATTATGTTCGAAATATAATATTACATGTCATGTTAAAAAATTTGAAGTTGGTCTATATTCAAAAAATGAAAAAATTTCAATTCAGATGTCTGCAAGAAAACTCAGATTTGATTGGTTTGAAGTCTTAAGAAGTTCAAGAAAATTAGATTACATTGTATTAGGTCATAACAAAAATGATCATTCCGAAACTATTTTAATGAATTTAATTAAAGGGACAGGGATTAAAGGATTGACGGGTATTAAAACAATCAAAAAAAAAATTTTTAGACCAATGCTTGAGATGGAAAGATTAGAAATTGAAAAATGGGTTCTAAAAAATAAATTTGGATATAGAACAGATAAAAGTAATTATTCAAATAAATATCTGAGAAACTATATTAGAAATGTTGTAGTTCCTAAGTTAAAAAATGTAAATCCTTCATTAATTTCAACATTAAGTGAAAATTCAATTAAGGTTAAAAATTCAATAAAAAATTTACACTTTTTTTATGACAAAATAAAAGATGAAATACTATTTAAAAAGAAAAATTCAATTGAAGTTAACATCAAAAAATTAACAAAGTATCCATCTTCATCAGATATACTTTATTATTATTTGAAAGATTATAATTTTACTGACTGGAATTCATTATTTAATTTGATTCATTCTCAAAATGGAAAGATTTTATATTCTAAAGATTATAAAATTTTAAAGCACAACAATAAATTAATTATAAATAAAGGTAAATTAATTAAAGTTTTACCAAAAAAAATATTTTCAAAACAAAATTATATTAGAACACCTATAAAATTGAGATTTAACAAAATTAATATTAATGATTTTTGTATTAATAAATCGAAAAAAATTGCTGCTTTAGATTTTGACAAATTAACATTTCCATTAACTTTAAGGAAATGGAAGTCAGGAGACTTTATTTATCCACTTGGATTGAATGGAAAAAAAAAATTGAGTGATTTTTTAATAGATAATAAATTTTCTCAATTTGAAAAAGAAAAAACATGGCTATTACTTTCTGGTGACCAAATTATTTGGATTATAGGTCACAGAATAGATGATAGATTTAAAATAAAAGAAAAAACAAAAAATATTTACATTATCGAATTATTAAATTAATTTTATCAAAAATTCTAAAATGTTCAAAAACAAATTTTTCCTCATAGTATTGTTTATTTCTCAAAGTTTGTTTAGTCAAATATTTGATCCAGTTAAATGGACTTTTAAAATTGACTCAATTAATCAAAATGAAGTTGAATTTATTGCAAATGCATTAATTGATGATGGATGGTACACGTATTCTCAATTTTTACCTGAAGGAGGTCCTGTACCAACTTCATTTTCATTTAATAAAAGTCAGGATTATGATCTAATTGGAGATGTTGTTGAGGAAAAATTAGATCAAAAATATGACCCCAATTTTAGAATGAATTTAAAATTATTTAAAAAGAGCACTTCTTTTAGACAAAGAATCAAGCTAAATAAATATTCCGAGTCAAAATTAAAAGGATATTTAGAATTTATGGCATGTAATGACGTAATGTGTCTCCCTCCTGAATATGTTGATTTTGAATTAGTAATACCAAAAAAAATAATGTCTAATGAAATAAAAACAAATAATCCTATTTTAAATGAAACAAATATATTTAACATATTTCTAATTGCTTTTTTTAGTGGGTTTATTGCTTTATTAACACCTTGCGTATTCCCTATGATACCCCTTACAGTTAGTTTCTTTACTAAACAAAGTTCAAATAAAATAATTGGTATCAGAAATGCAATAATTTATGGTTTATCTATAATTATAATTTATGTTTTTCTTGGAGTTGCTGTTACCGGATTATTTGGTCCTGATATATTAAATAATATGGCAACCAATGTTTATTTTAATTTAGTTTTTTTTATAGTATTAATTGTATTTGCAGCTTCTTTTCTTGGGGCATTTGAATTGACATTACCTAATTCCTGGATCAATAAAAGTGATTCCTTATCTGAAAAAGGAGGTATAATTGGAATTTTCTTTATGGCTTTTACTCTTGCCCTTGTTTCATTTTCATGCACAGGTCCAATTGTTGGAACTATTCTTGTTGAGGCTGCTTATGGTGGTTCCTATTTAGCTCCAATTTTTGGGATGTTAGGTTTTTCCACTGCAATTGCAATTCCATTTGCTCTTTTTGCTGCATTCCCTGGTTGGATGAATTCACTCCCAAAATCTGGAAATTGGTTAAATTCAGTTAAAGTTACGCTCGGATTTATTGAGCTTGCATTAGCTTTCAAATTTCTTTCTAATGCTGATATTGTCTTGCAATTAAACTTATTAAATAGAGAATTATTTATATCTATATGGATTTTTATTTTTTTATCACTTACACTTTATTTATTGGGAATTTTAAATTTTAAGGGAGACTCTGATTTAAAAATTATATCAGTTCCTAGATTGTTTTTAGCAATAATATTTGGTTCATTTACTATCTATATGATTCCAGGATTATGGGGAGCACCACTTAAATTGATTAATGCTTTTCCACCTCCAATCCATTACAGCGAATCTCCATTAGGTTTTCACACCAAAGTGAATATGAAAAATGAAAATACAAATATTAAAAACAATGATTTACATCTTGGTCCTCAAGGAATAATGGTATATCATGATTATCAAAAAGGTTTAAATTTTGCAAAAAAAGTAAATAAACCGATAATGCTTGATTTTACTGGTTGGGCTTGCGTTAATTGTAGAAAAATGGAAGAAAAAGTTTGGTCAGATATTGAAGTAAAAAGTATTTTACAAAATGATTTAGTTTTAATTTCACTGTATGTTGATGAAAGAACTAAACTAGAAGTTAGTGATCAATATGATACTGAAATTGCTGGTAAAAGAAAAAAAGTTAGAACAGTTGGTGATAAATGGATGGTTATGCAAACTAAACTTTTTAAGACTAACTCACAACCATATTATGTTTTTTTAGATCACAGTGAAAAAAAATTAATAGAACCAGCTAATTATCAAGATTATGGAAATGTAAATTTATTCAAAGACTGGCTAAAAAGAGGTTTATTAGCATTTAATTCATCTAATGAAAATTAAAAAATATTTCTTAAACTGGAAATAATGGAAGAAATTTAGCCAAATTTTCAGATGTTGAAATTCGCGATAATCAAGAAAGTTTTTCAGATAGAATTCAAGAATTACATATTAAAATTTTTCATTCAATTGTAAATGATTTTATTGAGATCATTGTAAATCTTTAATTTTTTTTTTCAGTATATAAAAATTTTCAAATAAGAGTTCAGATGCTTCATATGGATTGATTTTTTTATCTAGTACCAATTTTTTTAGTTTCAAAATTTCTTCAGTTATTTTGGGATTTGAAAAAAATATGTTTCTAATATTGTTATTAATTCTTGTATTCATCCAAAATATACTTTGTTTTTCTCTTTTTGATAGAAATGAGCCATTTTTCTTTGAGATATCAATGTAATTCGATATTATCTTCCAAATTTCAATAATACCTTTTTTTTCGTGCGAGGAACATAAGATAATTTTTTGAGTCCAGTTTTTATTTTTTATATTTCTTAAATTGATAGCATTTTTCAAAATATTTTGTGTTATCAAATTATTTTGAATATTATTACCATCATGCTTTGTAATTACTATAGAATCAGATTTTTCTATAATACCTTTCTTTATTCCTTGGAGTTCATCTCCTGTGTTTGAAATTGTTAATAACAAGAAAAAATCTACCATTGAATCAACTTCAATTTCAGATTGACCAACTCCTACTGTTTCAATTAAAATAACATCAAATCCAGCTGCCTCGCAAAGAATTATACTTTCAGAAGTTTTTTCATTTACTCCACCCAAAAAACCTGAATTCGGGGATGGTCTAATAAAAGCAGATTTCTCTTTACTTAGTTTTTCCATTCTAGTTTTATCTCCTAAAATACTTCCTTTACTTTCACTACTGGAGGGATCAATGGTCAAAACTGCTACTTTTTTATTTATTGAGGTCAAGTAACATCCAATTTCATCAATTAATGAACTTTTCCCAACTCCAGGAGACCCAGAAATTCCGATTCTTACCGAATTTCCACTTAAATTATAACAAGAATTAAGTAAATTATTTGAATATTTTTTATCGGCTGGCTTTTTACTTTCAATTAATGTTAGAGCTTTGCTTAAATATATAATATTACCCTTTTTAATTTCAGAAATATAATGTTTAATGTCAATCACTTAATTTAAATTATATTAGTTAATGATATCGAAATTAATTCTTTCATAGAAATATTTAATTGTTTGATTTGATTGGGAATAATACTTTCTTTACTTAGTCCAGGTATGGTATTGATTTCTAAAAAAAATAGTTTTTTTTCAGTCAAAATGTAATCTATTCGTACTATCCCTTTTAAATTTAATAAATTAAAAATAAACTCACTTGTTTCATATATTTTAATTTCTTGAATTTTACTTAATTTAGCAGGTGTAATTTCTTTTGATTTACCTTTATATTTGGCATCATAATCAAAAAAATCTCTTTTTGATTTAATCTCTGTTAAAGGGAGTTTTATCAAGTTTTTTTTTCTTTGAACAAGACCGCATGTTATTTCTCTTCCATCAATAAATTCCTCAATGATTATTTTATTATTGTAATCAAAAGCCTTATTGATGGCTTTATTAAAATCAGTTTCATGATTAATTTTTGAAATTCCAAAGCTGGATCCATAATTATTTGGTTTAACAATTGATGGATACTTTACTTTTTTACGTATATCAGTAAAACTGACTTTTTCTGATTTATTTAAAATTAGAGAGTCAGGACAGTTTATTTTATGATTTTTAAGATAATTATTACAAACATATTTATCGAAAGTAATTGATGATGAAAAGTAATTTGAACAATTGTAGGGAATTTTTATTAGATCAAAATATCCTTGTAAAATTCCATTTTCTGCTGGAGCTCCATGAATTGAAAAAAATATTGCATCAAATTTTATTTTGTTATCGTTAACGCAAAAACTAAAATCATTTTTATCAATTTTAATTTGTTTATTTTCAACAATAACACTCCATTTATTTTTTGTTATTAAAACTATATATGGACTATATTTAGCTAAGTCAATATTTTCGTATACATTGTCAGAACTTTTTATGGAAATTTCACTCTCTTTAGAGTATCCACCTGTTAATATTGCAATATTTATTTTCTCTGAATTCATTCGATAAATTGTAAAATTAAAAAAGTTTTACTATTAAAAATCATAAAAATTTCTTCGTTTATTTAATTTTAAATCTTGAAGGACTTGAGATTTAACATTTATAGTTAAATTAT
>CACDER010000015.1 GCA_902551855.1 uncultured Cryomorphaceae bacterium
ATTATCACCTGAAATTGAACCCGAAGAATAATATCCTAAAAAATTAGAATAATTAGTATGATTTGAATTAGAGAAATTTATTTCAACATCTATGATTGGTAAATCTGAATATATATTATAAATATTCCCCTCAAATCTAATTGCATTTTCATAACTGGGGTCTAATATAAATAGTCCATTTTCAATATCTGAAACTAATAATTTACCAGAAGGTAAATATGGATACACCCCCCATGCACCGTGAAACCCTGAACCAGAATAATCTATTGAAGTATCATAATATCCTACCTCTACTAAATTATTTGGATTATTAGCATCAATTATAGTTACCCCTGAGGTGTAATACGATGTAACTAAAAAATTATTTATAAAAAATGTATTATGAGGAATTACATTATGAGAATTTGACCACGATTGAATTCTATCAAGTTCTTGAATGTTTAAAATATTTGATACATCATAAGAAGATATATGAGCACCACTTACCTCATCAGTTGTAAATAAATAGTGATTATCATCAGAAATCCAACAGTTATGAGAAAAGAAATTAGGTGTATATTGAGATGCTAATAGTATAGGATTTGATTTATCTGTGACATCAATTACTTGAAAAGAACCAATCGTTGTTGACGAAGCCCACAATGTATCACCTCTAACCATTCCATCGTGAAGAGGATTAAGTGAATACTCTCCTAAAAAGGAAGGATTATATGGATTGATTAAATCATAAAATTTAACACCAATATTTCCATAATCTGGATTAAAAACATATAAAATTTCATTTTCATCAATATAAATATTGTGTGCATTTAAAAACCCTAAATTCAAATTTTCAAAATAAAATGTATCAACTAAAGGCGATAAAATTCCATTAATATCAAAAATTTGAAGTCCTCCGGATGTTTCATTTACGCAATAGACATAATTTCTATTAGTTTTAATATCTCTCCATTCAGAATTAGGTCCATCAAAAAATGCTAATTCAACTGGATTTAATGAATTAGTTACATCAACAACTGAAATTCCATCATATACTCCAACAATTGCTAACTCTCTAACTCCATCACTATATCCCCAGATATCACTTAACTCAGAATCATAAACATAATGGGATAAATATTGAATATTTAAATTATCTTGAGGAAATGCAAGGAAACTTGTAAACAAAAATATGAATAGAAAAATCATTTACAATTAATAGTTATTAAAAAAAAAGCCTAATTTCTTAGGCTTAAATGCGGTCTGGACGAGACTCGAACTCGCGACCCCCTGCGTGACAGGCAGGTATTCTAACCAACTGAACTACCAGACCATTTGTAAATAATAACTTCAAATATAATTTATTTTTAATATTCCTCAAATCCAAATTAAAATTTATTTAAAAATTAATTACTAATTGATATTGAATATAGAGCTAAATCATATGAATTTAAGCCAAATCCAGTTACTGAAGAAGTACAACTTTTAGAGATTATTGATATGTGTCTATAATCTTCTCTTGAAGATGGATGAGTAATATGAACTTCAATACATGGTGTTTCAACTGATGATATGGCATCAGATATAGCAACAGAAGTATGACTGTACGCCCCTGCATTAATGATTATATAATCATAACTAAAGCCAACTTCATGAATTTTATTTATCAATTCGCCCTCTATATTACTTTGAAAATAATGAATTTTTAATTTCTCATATTTATTTCTAATCTTACTAAGAAAGTCCTCAAATTTAATTTTACCATACAAATGAGGTTCTCTTACACCTATGAGATTTAGATTAGGACCATTTATTATTATCACTTTCATATATTTGTAAAATTAGAGCAATTTAATAAATGAATTGGAAAACAGTACTTAAAGAATTTAAAAATTATCTCATTCTTGAGAAGGGATTATCAAAAAATACAATTGATGCATATGTAAGAGATGTAAAAAAATTAGAAAATTTCATTACAACAAATTTCAAAGCAAAAAAAATAATAAATATTGATCAATATGAATTAAGTTTATTCATAAAAAAACTTAATACTGAAAATAAAAGTAGAATGAGTCAAGCTAGAATAATTTCTGGGATAAAATCATTTTTTATTTTTTTACAAAATCAAAATAAAATATATTACAATCCAATACTCAAGATTGACAGACCCAAAATAAGTAAAAAATTACCAGATATCTTAAGTATAGAAGAAATTGATCAAATAATTAAATCAGTAGATTTATCCTCATTTTATGGAGAAAGAAATAGAGCAATATTAGAGGTTTTATACTCATGTGGAGTAAGAGTGTCAGAATTAGTTAACCTCAAATGTTCCAAATTAAATATAACCGAAAAATTTATTATTGTCAAAGGTAAAGGGAATAAGGAAAGAATCATCCCATTAAGTAAGGTTTTATTAAATTATATTAATTCATATTTTAATAACTATAGAAGTAACATTAAAATAGCTTTAGGATGCGAAGATTTTATTTTTCTGAGTAGAAGAGGACTAAAATTAACTAGGATGATGATATTCAATATAGTTAAAAAACATGTAATATTATCTGGCATTAAAAAAAAAATAAGTCCTCATTCATTTAGACATTCTTTTGCATCACATTTAATCACTGGAGGAGCTAACCTAAGAGCTATTCAAACAATGCTAGGACATGAAAATATTAGTACAACTGAAATTTATATGCACCTTGACAAAAATTTTATCAGAGAAGAAATATTATTACATCACCCAAGGAAATGATGAATTATCCTCATCCCAATATTATAAAATTATATTTTTTAAAATCGATTCAATGGTTTATGATTATTATGCCATTAATTATTCTTTTTTTTGAAAGCAATGATTTAAATTATACTCAAATTATGATTTTGCAGGCAACGTACTCATTTGCTACAGCAATTTTTGAAATTCCTTCTGGATATACTGCAGACTTAATCGGTAAAAAAAAATCTATATTTTTGGGCTCATCTTTAAGTTTTGTTGGATTTTTAATTTTTTCACTTTCAAATTCCTTTGTACCTTTTTTAATAGCTGAAATTATTTTAGGTATAGGAAATAGCTTTATTTCTGGATCAGATTCAGCATTATTATATGATTCATTAAAAGAAGTAAACAAGTCAGAAAAATATCTTAAATATGAAGGAATTAATATTTCAATTGGAAATTTTTCTGAGGCTTTATCTGGAATAATCGGAGGTCTACTGGCGAGTATTTCAATAAGGTATCCTGCAATAGCTCAAGTAATCATAGCTTTTATTGCAATACCAATTTCTTATCAATTGACTGAACCTAAAGTTAAGGACAGAAAATTATCATTATCCATAAAAAATTACAAAAATGTAATTAATTATATTATGAAAGATAGTAAACTAATATTTTATATAATTTTTTCCGCCAGTATTGGACTTGCTACTTTAATTATGGCATGGTTAATTCAACCGCTATTGATAAAAATTGGAATCGAATATAGATATTATGGTTTTATTTGGGCATTTTTAAATATTATTGTTGGATTTTTTTCATTAAATGCATCTAAAATATCTTCAAAAATTTCTAATCAAATCAGTTTAATTGTGATATCAATTTTTTCAATCATCACATATTTAATTTTATTTTTTGAAAATAATTTAATGATTGTAATAACAATATTCTTGTTTTATTCTAATAGAGGTTATGCTACCCCATATTTAAGGAATGAAATACAAAAAAACACTTTATCTGAAATAAGAGCAACAGTAATGAGTATAAGAAATTTAACTATTAGGTTTCTATTTGTTATAACTGCTCCTTTTGTGGGAATAATTTTAGACAATTTTGGTCTAAACTATTCTTTTCTTTTTGTAGGGACGCTTTTATTTATAATTCTATTTTTTTTGCTAAATTTATTCAGACATAATAAAACCTAAATTTAATGTTCAAAAAATTTTTATTTTTTTTTATAATTTCCATCAATGTTTTTTCTCAAGAAAAAGAAGTTATAATAAAATTTAATCATTTATTTAAAAATGATTTAATTCAATCTAATGTTAATTTTATATACGAAAACACAGAAAATACTTTTAATATTTCATTTAACAGAATTGAATTTTATATTCATTTAATCAGCTTAAACGATAATTCTGGAAATTCAATATATAATTTTGACAATTCTTCATATTTATTAGTTAATAAAAATGAGGATACATATTCTTTAGGATATAAAGATGTAAGTTATATAGATAATATTTCATTAAACTTTGGTGTTGGACCTAATTTAAATCATGAAGATCCTACTATCTGGGAGTTAGATCACCCATTAGCTCCTCAAAATCCAAGTATGCACTGGGGCTGGACAGCAGGATATATTTTTCTAGCATTAGAGGGTTATATAAATGATTCCTTAAACTTTCAATATCATTCCGTTAGTGATGAATATTATAATATGTTAAATACATTTTTTATTACCAGTGAAACTCCTAATGAAATCATATTTGAAATTAATATTAACTATGATAAAATGATAGAAAATCATAATTGTTCAGAGATAATTGAAAATAGCTGCTTAAATATACATTCTGGTGGAAACTTTCATGGTTACAATTACCAAAATAGTATTATAATGAATAATATCAATTTAAATAACGTGTTTTCCCAAAATAATGAGTTATTGATTTCTAAAATTTTAAAATCTACCCCAAAAATTTTTCCTAATCCATTTAACAACTCTTTGAATATTAAAGTTCAAAGTCCATCAACTCTAAAAGTATATGATTTCAATTCAAACTTAATTATTGAAAAAAATCTTTTTCTAAACTACAATTTAATTGATTTTTCAAAACTTAATTCAGGAAATTATATATTTCTTTTAAGTGATAAAGAGGATACTAAGAGTATTAATATTTTAAAATTAGATTAGTTCATAATGAAATTTTTGAATTCAATTTTATTATTATTATTGATATTATCATGCAAAAAAAATGTTTTTGAATACAATAATTTTATAGATATACCCAATAATTTCCCTGTACCTGTAATTCCAGAATCAAATCAACTTAATCAAGATAGAATAAATTTAGGTAAAATGTTATTTTATGATCCTATTTTATCAATTGATTCCTCTATATCTTGTAATTCATGTCATAAACAAGAATTTGCCTTCTCAGATAACAAGTCAATTTCTCCTGGAGTTAAAAGTAGACTTGGTATTAGAAATACAATGAGTTTAGCAAATGTTGTTTATTATGACGCATTTCAAAGAGAAGGTGGAGTTAAATCACTAGAGATGCAAGTTTTAGTTCCAATAGAAGATCACAATGAAATGGGCTTCAATATTATTTTAGCCTCTGAAAAAATGTTATTACATGATAAATATGTGGAATTAAGTCAAATTGCATATAATCGAAATCCTGATCCCTATGTAATTACTCGATCTATTGCAAGTTTTGAGAGAACTTTAATAAGTGGGAATTCTGATTTTGACAAAAATAATTTAACCTTAGATCAAAAAAAATGGAAAAAACTTATTTTTTAGTAACAGATTAAAATGTAGCGAATGTCATAGTGGTTTTTTATTTACTAATCAAAATTTCGAAAATAATGGTCTTTATGAGATTTACAATGATTCTGGTAGATACAGTCTTACAAATCAAGTCAAAGACATTGGTAAATTTAAGGTTCCTAGTTTGCGAAATATTGAATTAACTGAGCCATATATGCATGATGGATCAATACTTACATTAGAGGATGTAATAAATCATTACTCTAAAGGAGGAAATTATCATATAAATAAAAGTGAACATATAACAGGTTTTAAAATTAGTCAAAAAGAAAAGGAAGATCTAATAAAATTTCTAAAGTCTTTAACTGATTATGAATTTATTTCAAACAATGAGTTAAAAAACTTTTAAATTATATTGATATCTAATTGATAGCCTTTATAAAATCTTATTGAAGCATGAATATCATCAAATAAATTTCTATCATTATCCAAAAATTTACAATGTTTTCTGTAGGATTCAATGAAACTTTCATGAAAATTTGAAATTTTTCTTTTTCTTATTTCTAATGCTTGAGCAGAGGTTAATAATTCAATCGAAAGAATTTTTTCTAAATTATTAATTATTTCAAATAATTTTACGGCAGAATTTGCCCCCATACTTACATGATCTTCTTGACCATTTGAGGTCACAATTGAATCAATTGAACAGGGAGTACATAACATTTTATTCTTTGATACCAGGCTTGCAGCAGTATATTGAGGTATCATTAAACCGGAATTTATTCCCGAATTAATAATCAGATACTCTGGAAGTCCTCTTTTACCTGATATTAATTGAAAAATTCTTCTTTCTGAGATATTTCCTAATTCATGCATAGCAATTGACAGATAATCTAGAGCCATCGCTAGTGGTTGTGCATGGAAGTTTCCCCCAGAAATAATTTTATCTTTTTGAACAAAAATATTAGGATTGTCGGTTACAGAATTTATTTCTTTAGTGAATATCTCTGAAACATGAGTTATAACATCTTTGGATGCCCCATGAACTTGAGGAATGCATCTAAATGAATATGGATCCTGAACATAGTTTTTTTTTCTTTTTAAAATATTTATACCTTGAAAAAAACTCTTTATTCTAGTTGCTGTTAGTAATTGGCCATTATGAGGTCTAATTCTTTGAATATCATCATCAAACGGTTCTAAAGAACAATCAAACGCATCAATGGAAATTGATGAAACTAAGTCAAAAAAATAAGATATTTTCTTTGATTGTATCAAAATCCAAACTCCAAATGCAGAGATAAACTGAGTTCCATTGATTAGAGCCAAACCTTCTTTAGATTTTAAATTTATTTTATCCCAATCAAAAATAGTTAAAAACTTTTCAGATGAAATTATACTTTCATTGTAATAAACATCACCTAGACCTATTAATGGAAGTGATAAATGAGCAAGAGGAACTAAATCACCTGATGCTCCAAGTGAACCTTCATTATAAATTACAGGTATGATATTATTATTATACATATCAACCAGTCTTTGAATGGTATCTAATTTGATACCTGAATTACCATGACTTAGAGACTTTATCTTTAGAATCATCATTATTTTAACAATTATCTTAGGAGTTTTTTTACCTGTTCCACAAGCATGAGATAAAATTAAATTCTCTTGTAGTTTACTGAGTTTTGATTTAGAAATATTTTGATTACATAAAGATCCAAAACCAGTGTTGATCCCGTAAAATAGTTTATTTGAATTAGAAATTTTTTTATCAAGATAATCTCTGCTTGAAGAAATTTTATTTTTAATATTTTCTGACAAATCAATTTTTTTATTTTTATCAATTATATCAAAAATTGAATTTATTGTAATTTTTTCTTCAGTAATTATATATCTATCCATTGTTCTTATTTATTTCAATTATCTTAGATAAGAATTTATTTTTGTTAACATTTTGTTGATTACCATTTCTCATATCTTTTATTACAATATCACTATTTTTCAACTCATTATCTCCAATAAAAATAATAAATGGTATATTTTTTTTGTTAGCAAAACTCAATTGTTTTGATATTTTAATATTATCTGGAAAAATTTCACATGAAATATTATTTTCTCTCAAAATTGAAGCATACTTAAGTGATTTATTTAAAAATTTATCTCCGAAATTTAAAAAAAGAAAGTTAGAACTATATGTTAGAATTTTTGGAAACAGATTTAATTCTTCCATAACCAAATATATTCTATCTAAGCCAAAGGAAATTCCAACTCCTGAAATATTTTTTAAGCCAAATTTTTCAGTTAAATTGTCATATCTTCCCCCACCCCCAATGCTACCAATATTAACGTTATTACATACAACCTCTAAAATTGTTCCGGTATAATATGAAAGACCTCTAGCTAATTTAATATCAAAATCTATATTTTTAATGCCATTTAAATTTGAAAATATGTACTCAACCTCATTTATACCCTCCATACCAATATTAATATTTGAAAAAATATTTTTGAAAAATAAAATTTTATCTTGAAAAGAACTTTGTCTAAAATCAAAAAGTCTTTTAAGTTTAATTATTGATAGTTTTGAAAAACCTTTATTGAATAATTCATTTTGAACCTTTTCAAATGAATATCTATCTAACTTATCAATTGCAATTGTTAAATCATTAAACTTGTCACTTTCTCCAATATGTTCACAGATTCCCAATAATATCTTACGGTTATTTAATTTAATGGTGATTGGTAGATTTAAAGTTTTAAAAACACTTGTATATAGTTGTATTAATTCAATTTCCAACAGTAGCGATTTTGATCCAATTATATCAGCATCACATTGTAAAAATTCTGTAAATCTTCCTTTTTGAGGACGATCAGCTCTCCATACATTTTGAATTTGAAATCTTTTAAAAGGAAATACAATATTGTTTTGATTCATGGCAACATATCTAGCCAGGGGAATTGTCAAATCATATCTTAAAGCTTTTTTTGATATTTTACTCAAAAGATTTTTATAGTTAGTTTCATTATCAATTGATATATTTTTTAAATAATCACCTGAATTAATAATTTTAAAAATCAATCTATCTCCTTCCTCACCATAGCTTTCTGATAAAGTCGAAAGATTTTCTATTGATGGAGTGTTTATCTGCTCAAAAGAGTATAATTCAAAATTAGATCTTATAGTATTAATTATATATTCTCTCTTTTTAATTTCAATGGAATTAAAATCTCTAGTTCCTTTAATTAATTTTGGTTTAATTATCATATTAACTTCTTAATTAAATATCCTGTAATATTTTCTTACAAATCCTGTTTACTATTGAAGGGCCCTGATAAATAAAACCAGTATAAATTTGAACTAAATCAGCACCACTTTTTAATTTCTCTAATGCATCAGACTCATTATTTATTCCACCAACCCCAATTATTTTTATGTTTCCATTAGTTTTATCTTTAATATATTTGATAATTTTGTTGGATAAGTCTTTAATTGGATATCCGCTCAATCCGCCATTTCCAATTTGATTTAATTTTTTATTACTTGTCTTTAAATTGTCTCTCCTAATTGTTGTATTTGTTGCAATAATTCCATCAATTTTAACATCATCTACAATTTCAATTATATCATCTAACTGACTAAAATTTAAATCTGGCGAAATTTTAACTAAAATTGGCTTTTTAATTGTTTTTTTATTGCTTTCTTCCTTTAAAAGTGATAATAATTTTTTTAATGGTCTCTTATCTTGAAGATCTCTTAATCCTGGAGTATTTGGTGAACTAACATTTACGACAAAATAATCTACGTAGTCAAATAACTTATTAAATAATATCAAATAATCTTCATAAGTACTTTTTTTATTTGTAAACTTATTTTTTCCAATATTTCCTCCAATTATAATTTTTGTCTTCCTTTTTTTTAATCTTTTAATTACAGTATCTACACCCTCATTATTAAAACCCATTCTGTTTATCAATGCATTATCTTTTTTTAATCTAAATAGTCTTGGTTTAATATTTCCCTCTTGGGAAAGAGGAGTTACAGTTCCTATCTCAATAAAACCGAACCCAAAATCTGATAACTGATTGAAACAACTTGCATCCTTATCAAATCCTGCAGCAAGTCCTACAGGGTTTTTAAAATTAATACCAAATAAATTTCTATGTAATCTTTTATCTTCTATAGTATATATTTTTTTGACTATCCAAGATATAAGAGAAAAAGAATTAGAAAATCTAATGAAACTTAGAACAAAATTGTGGATTTTTTCTGCTTCAAAAAGAAATAAGAAAGGTAGAATTATTTTTTTATACATTTTAAAAATTTAAACAAAAATATTTACAAATTAATATTAATATTACTAATTTAAGTTTAATATTTAAAAAAAAATCATTAGTTAAAAAATTTAACATTTTCATAATACTTTTATTTAAATAAAATTTGTTAGAGTAAAATCAATGTCAAAATTTAAATTTAATAAATTTAATTATACATCTCTTTTGAGAAGTCAATAGTTTTGACTGGAAAAATAACTTGGATAATTATTTATGAATTAATTTTTCAAAAACACAGAAAAATAAAAAAATTGAGGCTAGTTCAACTAATATTTTAATTCAAAATTTGAATTGATTTGTATGAATAGTTTCTTACTTGAAAATTTCCTAATCCATTTTCCAATTGAGAGACGTTTGAAATTAAATTACCATTCAATGGAAATGGTGGAGCAGCACCAATATCTTGCGTTTCGGTCATTAAAGTATACAAATTAAAATAATAAAAATATGTTTGTTCAGAAATTGAAGATAAAACAACAGTGACTTCAGATCCAATATCAATTGGTTCATCATTCACAATAAAGTTTAATTCTTGTCCATTTATGTATCTGTCTTGAAAAATAGAGCTCCATTTTGTACCTGGATTTAAAGTAAATAAGTCTTCACTATCAACTAATACATCCAAACAGTAATAGTTTTCTTGACTTGGAGGATCATTGAATATTATTTTTACATAATAACCTGCTTCTTGAAAAGTGGAAGAAGTTTCTTCGTAATAATAGTATATCGAATCAATTGATGGAACTTCAATAAAATTGTCTGTAGCAGACCAACTTCCAGCAACTCCATCAATTTCTGCTAAAATATTTATTTTGAAGATTAATTGATCATTGTAAAATATTGGTTGATCAGTTGAATAAAAACCTACTGAATCAGGATCCTCGAATAATAGTATATTATCGTTAATTGTGACTGTAGCATTTGATATTCTTGATGGATCACTATCATCATAATATTGACTAGATTTAGTTAAAAAGATACTAGCGTACCCCATGTTAGTTTCACTATCAAAATTTAAATATGATTCTGAAACTAATCTGGGATTAGCATCGTCAATATTTACCTTTACTTCAGTTTCACATGATAAAAGAAACAAAGAAATTATTATAAATAAATAAATTATATTTTTCATCAAAATTTAAAATTATAAGTTAAACTTGGAACAATTGGATATATAGATAACTGAACTGGAGTATTTTGAGATAAATTATTTTCGTCACTTTTAAAATATAAGGCAGATGCATTTCTTCTGTTATATAAATTATATATACTAAATACCCATTCTCTGGTATCATTTTCCTTTGGCCTAAAGGTAGCTGAAAAATCTAACCTATGGTAGTTAGGAAGTCTTTGTTGATTTCTAGAACCAGTGAATTCAGGGACACTAATTCCCTCAAATTGATATTTCGCAACGGGATAATTTGTGGGAATACCAGTTATAAAAACAAAACTTGATGAAAAATTCCATTTTTTGTTTAATTCGAAAATTGTAACTATTGAAAAATCATGTGTTTTATCTTGAGGATTGGGATACCAATTACCAAAATTTATACCAGGCTCGTCAATACTACCAGATATTAAACTTTCAGTTCTTGCTAATGTGTATGAAATCCAACCTTTAAGTTTTCCAATTTTCTTTTCTAACATAAATTCAAAACCATATGCCCTTCCTTTTCCATATAAAATTTCAGTTTCTAAATGATTGTTAAAATCTAAATCAGCAGCATCAACATAGTCTATCACATTTTTTAATTTTTTGTAATATAGTTCGACTGAAAGTTCAAATTTATTTGATAAGGGACTTGCAAAGTATCCAATTGCATATTGATTAGCAATTAAAGGTTTAATAAATGGCCCAGAAGGAGCCCAAATATCAACTGGGGTTGGTGAACTTGCATTTGTTATCAAGTGTAAATACTGAGAAATTCTCTGAAAACTTAATTTAAATGAATTAGATTCATTAATTTGAAATCTTAATGAAATCCTGGGCTCAAAATTATGAAAAGAAGAAATTACCTCATTCTGACTATAAATTAACGAATCACTTGAAGTCCCATTTATATATTGACCAAGATATGAATTATAAACTATCGGACTAGATTCATAATTCAAAATGGTATCTTGACCTAATCTGTAAAATGAAGAAAATCGAATTCCTGGTTGAATCAATATTCTATTTGAAATTTCCCATTCGTCTTGAATAAAAATGGAGGTCTCAAACGAATACTTATTTCTCATTTCAAATTCAACAATTGCAGAGGTATCAGATGCAGGTTTAATTATTCCTGGTTCAAAATGATAGCTAGATAGTGAAAATCCACCTTCAAAATTGTGTTTTGAATTATGATAGTATGAAATTTTATAACTAAGTTGCTGATTTCTAATCTTTGATATCCAATCAAACTCAGATCCCTGAGGTAAAATGGAAATTAAGTAATCATAATCATTAAAATTATATGTAAAATTTGATAAAATTTTATCATTAAATAAATGTAACCACCTCAGATTTAATGTAGAATTACCCCATGAACTTGCAAATAAATTTCCAAATTTAAATGCGTCTCTACCTAAATATGAAGATACAAAAATTCTATCTTTTTTTCCAATCCATGAATTTAATTTTAAATTTAAATCATAAAAATAAAGAGTATTATTTGAAATTGCTGAATCTTTAGATAAAGCTAGGAAAAGATCGCCGTACGATCTTCTTCCAGCAACCATAAAAGAACTTCTATCCCACATTGGTCCTTCCACCATTAATCTACTTGAAATTAATCCAATCCCCCCTGAAGTTTCATAAAATTTAGAATTTCCTTCTTTTTGTCTTACATCTAAAACAGAGGAGACTCTAGAACCATATTTGGCAGGTATTCCTCCTTTATATAATTTCATATCTTTAATTGCATCAGAATTAAATACTGAAACAAAACCAAATAAATGAGAGGAATTATATAAAGTCATTTCGTCAAGTAAAACTAGGTTTTGATCTACAGCCCCTCCTCTTACATTAAAACCATTAGCCCCCTCTCCAATACTTGTGACTCCTGGCAATAACTGGATACTTTTTAAAATATCCACTTCTCCAGCTACAACAGCCATTTTTTTAATTGATTTAGAATCTAAATTATTGACACTCATTTCAATAGATCTAGATTTATTCATAGAATTATCCTCAAGTATAATCTCATCAATTTGTTGAGATAATAAGTCAAGTTCAACATCAAGTCTAATATCTTTTGTTAAATTGATAACAAATTTACCTTCGCTATAACCTATGAAAGAAAAAGAAATACTGTGATTTCCTGCTGGTAAATCCATTGAATAAAAACCATATGTATTTGATGACACACCAATGAATAAATCCTTGCAGGTAATATTTGCACCTATTAATTCTTCAGCTGACTTTTTTTCTCTAACAAAGCCACTTATAGTAAAGTATTCTTGAGAGAAAGAAGTTATTGAAATTAAAAAAAATAAAAGGTTTAATGAAAATTTCATATTAATTAAAAATAATTTCCATTATTGTTGGAATTGTTTCTAGGAATATATTTTTTTGATTTTTTATTTTGTTTATTCTGGTCACCAAAATTGTAATTAAAACTTAAAGAAAAAAATCTTGACAATCTATCATAAATAACTGACTCGTCAAAATTAGAGGCAATACCTCTATATCCAAAAAATCTTGTATTAAAAATATCACTAACTCTGAAAATAAATTTTCCTTTGTCATTAAGAATAGACTTACTATATGCTAAATCAGAACTATACATTGTCATTAAACGACCTTGAGTAGTATTTGCAGCTGGACTAACAAAACCCGATAATTGAATTTTATGATTTTTTTTCTTCCAACTTAAATTATAATTAGATCTCATTCCAAAAAAAGAGTTATTGAATTCAGATGTCAAATTAGATGCATCAATTTTTGAATAGTATATATTTGAACTTATCATAAAATTAATAGAATTAAAAAATTTTTTTGAAACCATTATTTCAAAACCAATATCTATTTTATCATTTAAATTTTGCCATGAAATAGTAGTAACATTATTTGAATCTACAGACACAAATCTCTGTTGTACATCCTTAATATCTTTGACATAAATTGAGGTCGTAAAAGTAGACCCTCTTTTAAATTTTTGGTAACCAATCTCATATGAATTTACAAATTCAGGTTTCAAAAAAGGGTTACCCATTCTTAAAGTGTACGGATCAGAATAAGAGGGAAAAGGATTAAGATTCCAAAATTTAGGTCTGTTAACTCTTCTGGTATAACTTGATTGAACTGAAGAATATTCATCGAAACTATAATTTAAAAATAGGCTAGGATAAATTTTGAAATAATTTGATTTATAATTTGAATCATCATCAATTAAGACAGACTGAACATAAGCTTGCTCAGGACGAATACCAATCATCATTGACCAAGGGGCTATTTTTTTTGAAAAAGTTAAATATGATGACAAAATAATGTCTTGAAAATTAAAATGATTAAATAAATTACTATTATCAACTAGAATTGCCTCATTTATTCCATTTATTTCTGTCGAATCTAAAAAAATATTTTGATTCATTTCTCTTAACCTATAGCCTATTCCCCATTCAAGTTTATAAATTTCTTCGTCACCAAAAATAAAATCAATCCTTGATTCGATTTGATTATTTTTTCTGTTGGTAGATATTTGAGTAATTGAATCATTAACATTCAAAATTAATTGATCATAAAAAATATCAGAACGGTTATTTACATTTTCAGATATATCGAATAATCCATCCATTTTGAGGCTATTTTTCCACTTTTTATTAAAATTCAAATCAATATTCCAATTATTTCTTTCAGACTTTGTATTTGTTATTCTGTAATATATGATCTGGTCTAAAAATGTAGTTTCATCATAAAAAATTGTATCAGGTTCATCACTATTGAATATATTATATTTTCCTTGTAATGTAATATTTAAAGATTCATTTGGATTTAGATCAAACCCAGATTTGAAAGTATGAGAAAATTCATTTTCTTCTCCCCATCTATCTTGTGTTAAATTAAATGTGTCGTTCTCGAAATATGTTTCTTTTTTTCTTTCAACTATATAACTTGAGAATTGATCTAATAAAGTATATGAAACAAAAATATTTGATTTTTTTGTCCTTCTATTTATTAATGAAGTGAAATTTGTTCTATATGGATGAGAGAACGATGAATTTAAATTTCCATTCAATCCAATTTTTTTATTTTTTTTAAGTATAACATTAATAATACCAGCCATTCCTTCAGGACTATATTTAGCAGATGGATTTGTTATTAATTCTATTGATTCAATCATTGCTGCTGGAATAGTTTCTAGTAACTCAGATGATGTTAATAAAGATGGCTTCCCATCAACAAAAAGTCTGACCTGATCTGATCCTCTTAAACTTAAATTACCATCCATGTCAACTTCAACTGAAGGTAATCTTTCCATAAGTTCAGCTGCAGTTCCACCAGATGAGGTTATATCTTGACCAACATTAAAAATTTTTTTATCTATCCCTTGGACCATCAAAGGTTTTTCATCAACTAACTCAATTTCATCTAGTTTTTGAGAAGACTTAGTTAAATAGAATACTCCAATATCAGTAAAAACATTATCATTAATTTTTATTATTTTTTTTTTGTTTAAATCAGTAAAGTTTATAATGTTTGGATCATAACCAATATATTCTATCCTTAACCTAAAATTATTTTCATTAATATTAATTATTTTGAAAATACCATCAATGTCAGATATACTTCCATCAATTATTTTGTCATCAATATTTGATACTAAACTGACACTTGCAAAAGATAATTTTTCAGACGATTCAGAATCTAATATTAAGCCAGTTAAATTCATTTTTTCTTGAGAGAATGATAAAAAAGGAATAATTAATAAGAAAGTTAGGTTCCGCATTTCAAAAATATTTACAAAGATATATAATATATAATATATCAAACATCATAATTTTTAAATTATTATTATTTAATTTTGAAAAAACAAAAAATATTTATGCTAAAAAAAATAAAATTTTTGCTTTTAAAAGACATTAAAAAAAATTTTGATAACCCCACTTCGTTATTCACAATAGCTTTAAATGTTATTTGTTCGTCTTACATTATATATGTGGCAAGTTTTGGAATTATTGACAATAACTCTTGGATAACTTTTTTTTGGATTATTATTTTTTTTTCATCCATAAATGCAACATATCTCTCATTTGAAAATGAATTAAAAACCCAAGCTTTATTTTATCATTTTCTTTTTAGTTCAAAAAGTATAATTCTTTCAAAAGTTATTTTTAACTCCCTAATTTTGATATTAATATCAATTTTAAACCTAATTTGTTTTACATTTTTTTTTGGTAATCCTTTGGTTAACAATTTTGTTTTTGGTGTTGGTATAGTTTTATCTAGTATATCACTTGCTTCAATTTTATCTCTAATTTCTGGTATTTCTATAAAATCTAATAATGGAAGTATGCTGATGAGTGTTTTAAGTTTACCTATTTTATTTCCTTTATTATTAAACTTGATTAAATTATCAGAATTCTGTATACAAGAAAAAAGTGAAAATATTTTAACTAATGAAATATATTTTTTGTTGCTGTTAAATGTAGTTACTATATCACTATGTTACATTCTATTTCCTTATCTTTGTAAAAATTAATAGTATATATTCCTAATATGAAATACTGGATGAAGGTCTTAAGCGTAATTTTAATTCTCTACAGTATAGTTGGTGGACTTTTATTTGATGTCCCTAAACTTGATATATTAAACGAATCAATAAGAAATTTATACTTTCATGTCACCATGTGGTTTAGTATGATTTTTTTAATGTTTTTATCTTTAATCAATGCAATTAAATTTTTAAAAAATGAATATGAAATTTTTGATATTAAATCTGAAGCATATGCTACTACTGGTCTTTTTATATCAATTTTAGGAATTCTCACAGGGATGGTTTGGGCAAAATTTACTTGGGGAACTTATTGGGTTAATGACCCAAAACTCAATGGTGCTGCAATATCACTATTAATATATTTTGCATATTTTTCCCTTAGAGCTAGTTTTAATGAAAATATGACCAAACAAAGAGTATCTGCTATTTATAATATCCTTGCCTTCGTATTAATGATAATATTCATAGGAGTTTTACCAAGGATGACTGATAGTTTACACCCTGGAAATGGAGGTAATCCTGGGTTTAATAAATATGACTTAAGTGATTCTATGAAATTAGTCTTTTATCCAGCGGTTATAGGATGGATCCTATTTGGATGCTGGCTAACTGATATACTTATTAGAATAAAAAAAATAAAATCAAATGATGCAAATTAAATTACTATCAATTCTAAACTTTATTTCCCAAGTTGAAATGGCAAATTTAATGAGATCTAATGGAAAAATTTATGTAGTTGTTACTGTAATTTCTATAATTTTTTTAGGTATTATTTTTTTTTTAATACGAATCGATAGTAAAATCAGAAAAATAGAAAAAAGAAATGAAGAATAGTGAGATAACTTTAACTGTAGTTATAATGATTTGTATAGGTATAATGTTAAGTTTGACATTTAATGCAAGTACTTATGTTACCTTTTCAACTGCAGAGAAAAATTTTGGGAAACAGTTTACCGTAATTGGTGAATTGAATCTTGATAAAGAGATTATTTTTGAACCAAAAAATAACTTATTGACATTTTTTGCATCTGACTCAATGAAAAATGTCAGAAAAGTCTTTTTTTATAACACAAAACCCCAGGACTTCGAAAGATCTGAAAAAATTACAATGAAAGGTTTTGCTACTGACTCTGGATTTATTGCTAATTCAATCTTAATGAAATGTCCTTCAAAATATAATGAAGATCAGCTAAATTATAATAGTGAAATTTAGTTTAAATAATTAATGAATTATATAGGTGAACATAGTTTAATAGGAGAAATTGGACATTTACTTGTTTGTATAAATTTTGTCTTTTGTACACTAGCTTCAATTAGTTTTTTTATAAGTTCAATTAATTCTAGTTTATATCAAAAATGGATTAAACTTTCTAGAATTTCTTTTTTTATTCATGTTTTTAGTGTTCTTGGAATTATTTCATGTTTATTCATAATGATAAAATCTCATTATTTTGAATATCAATATGTTTGGCAACATTCATCTTTAAAATTACCAACTAAATACATGATTTCTTGTTTTTGGGAAGGACAAGAAGGGAGTTTCTTGTTGTGGATTTTTTGGAATTTTATATTAGGACTTTTTTTAATTTTCAAAAATAAAGATTGGGAAGCTCAATTGTTAACAGTTATTTCATTAATTCAAAGTTTTTTAGGATCAATGTTATTGGGTATTTATATATTTAACATCAAAATTGGCTCTTCTCCCTTTACTCTTATTAGAAACTTGGAAGAAAATATTAATTTACCCTGGACTAAGCTAGATAATTATATTGAAATTATGCCTCAATTTATTGATGGAAGAGGACTTAATCCACTTCTTCAAAATTATTGGATGGTAATACATCCTCCAATTTTATTTTTAGGATTTTCAATATCAATGATTCCTTTCTGTTATGCTATTGTTGGTCTTTGGAAAAAAAAATATAGCCAATGGATAAAATTTGCTCTCCCATGGACATATTTTGCAATTTCAATTCTTGGTACAGGTATATTAATGGGAGGAGCTTGGGCATACGAATCATTGTCTTTTGGAGGCTTTTGGGCGTGGGATCCAGTTGAAAATTCATCTTTAGTTCCATGGATTATTTTAGTTTCATCAGCACATCTAATGCATATTTACAGAGCAAAAAAAATAAAGCTTAGATTAACTTTTTTAATCACCTTACTTTCTTTCATTTTAGTATTGTACTCATCTTACTTAACAAGAAGTGGCATATTAGGTGATACTTCCGTTCATGCATTTGCAGGAGGACTTGGTTCACAATTGTTATTTTTTTTAATTTTTGTCATAATTTCAAGTTTTATAATTTTCTTGTTAAATTTGAAATATATCCCTAATAATAAAAAAGAAGAGCACTACTCTTCAAGAGAATTTTGGATGTTTATTGGGATTTCAACACTACTGATATCCGCATTTCAAATTACATGGTTTACATCAATTCCAGTAATCAATAAAGTTTTTGGAACTTCAATGGCTCCTCCAATAGAAATAATTAATTTATATAATTCATGGCAAATTCCACTAGCAATAATAATTGTTTTATTAATTGGTCTGACTCAATTTTTGAATTATACTAAAACTAATTTTAAATCTTATTTAAATAATATTTTTTCAAGTATTATCTTTTCTATCATTGTATCGCTAGTTATGGCATTGAATTTAAAGTTATGGCATCCAATTTACTTCATTCTTTTATTTTCTTGTTGTTTAACAACCTTATTAAATATAAAGTATTGGAAAAAAATAATAACATCTAAATTTTATTTCCCTGGATCTTCAATTGCTCACATTGGGTTTTCTCTTGTTATTATGGGAGCACTAGTCAGTAACGCAAAAAAAAATATTATATCCAATAATAAAGATTATATCCATAAAGATTTTCCTCAAAATGAAAATATATATCTTGAAAAGGGGGATACTACAAAAATGGATAAATATTATGTTTTATATAAATCTGATTCACTAGAAGGAATTAATAAAAAATATGAAATTGAATATTTTAACAAAAATAAAATGGGACAATTAGAATATTTATTTACTCTAAATCCATTTATTCAACTAAATAATATCATGGGTAATGTGGCAGAGCCATCAACAAAACATTTTTTATTATATGACGTATATTCTCATTTAACCTTTGCAGAAACTGACGAAAAGGACGAGTCAAATCCGTATCATCATGAATCAATTATTAATTTGAATACAGGAGATTCTATAATTTACGATAAATATTTTTTCTATTTGGATAGTCTACTTGTACACGCCAATACTAAAATCGAAAGTGATAAAGCACTTGATGTATTAATTATTGCAAAAATTAGACTTAAAAATATTTACGGTGAAACTTTTTCAACAGACTTAATATATGCTGTAAAAGATAATGTAGCTCAGTCATTTCCTGGTTTTATTGATGATAATGGTCTTAAGTATAAATTCATTTTTTCAAATGTTGAGTCAGAAATAGGAGGAATTCAAATTAAAGCATATGAACATATTTTAAATGATAAACCATTTATCATTATGAAAGCTATTATTTTCCCATATATTAACATATTATGGTTGGGATCAATTTTGATGGGTATTGGAACTTTAATATCTTTTATTAATCTATTAAAAAAACAAAAGATTGATTAAATTAATTTATGATATAGTAATCATTGGTGCAGGAAATCTTGCATGGCAACTTAGTAAAGAATTAAAACATTGCGGCCAAAATATCGTCCAGGTTTACAATAGATCGTTAACAAATGCAAAAGAATTATCAAAACAAATAAATTGTGAATACACTTCAGATATAAATTGTATTGATAAGACTGCAGATATTTACTTCATTTTAACTTCAGACAAAGCAATTGGTGATATTTCCAAAAAACTCAATTTAAGAAATAAATTTGTAGTTCATTCATCAGGTTCAATTAACTTAAATAAAATTCAATACAAAAGAAGAGGGGTATTTTATCCATTACAAACTTTTTCAAAAAATACTAAAGTTGATTTTAAAAACATACCAATTTGTATTGAGACGAATACAAAAAAAGATTATAAAATTTTACTTACTATTGCAAATTTAATTTCAAATAATGTCATTCAGATTAATTCAAAAGACAGACAAATAATTCATATGGCCGCAATATTTGCAAATAATTTTACAAATTATATGTATGTAATTTCAAATGAAATTTTAAAAAATAACAATATAAATTTTAAAATTTTACACCCATTAATTAATGAGACAAATAAAAAAATTAAAAATAATACACCAATAAAATCTCAAACTGGTCCAGCTTTAAGGCAAGATTTTAAAATTATAAGAAAACATATCAGTTTATTAGATGATAACCAACATAAAAAAATATATAAAATATTATCTTTAAACATTTCTAAAATAATATCATAATGAATTATAAAGCTAAACTTAAAGATATAAAAGCACTTTTTTTTGACTGTGACGGAGTTTTAACTGATGGTAGTATAACATTATTTCCTGATGGTACCCAAACTAGAACAATGAATGTGAAAGACGGTTTCGCGATTCAAGTTGCTGCCAGAAAAAAATATATTTTAGCAATCATAACAGGAGCTCGTTCCAAAGAAATTATAAATAGATTTAATGATTTGGGTGTTACTGAAGTTTATTTAAATTGTGTTAAAAAGATTGATACATTTAATAGATTATTAAATAAATATAACTTAAAGAGTAATCATGTTTTATATATGGGTGATGATATACCTGATATTGAAGTTTTGAAAAATGTTGGATTGTCTTGTTGTCCTTCAGATGCAATTTATCAAGTTAAAAAAATTGTTGACTATATATCCCCTTTAAAAGGAGGTAATGGTTGTGTTAGAGATGTCATAGAACAAGTTTTAAAAATTCAACAAAAATGGCCTGATGAAATACATACATAACTATCTTAGATTATTTAGATATAAGAACTTAATTTTCTTAATCACAATTCAATATCTTTTAAGATATAAAATTATAATCCCAAATTTTGGAATTGAAAATATTATAAGTTTATTAAATTTTAATTTAATTTTATTTAGTATACTTCTTATCATTACAGCTGGATATGTTATAAATAACTATTTTGATATAAATATTGATTTAATTAATAATGATAAAAAGATAATAGTTGGGAGAGATATAAGTCGTCGAACTACACTTTTTATACATGCTATATTTACATTATTAGGATTAATTATTGGAATAATTACTTCAAACTCATTAAATTCAGTTTATTTTACCTTTTACTTTCTATTTACTAGTTATATTCTATGGACTTTTAGTTTAAGATTAAAAAGAAATTATATTATTAGCTGCTTTATTTTTCCATTCATATATTCGGGTTTTATATTTTCAATTTCTTTTTTTGAAATAAAAAATAATCATTTAAATCCTCAAATTTTTAGAACAATTAGTATATTGTTTGTTTATATAATGTTTGGATTTATTTTAACTCTAATACATGAAATTGTAAAAGATTTCAGAGGTTTAAAAGGAGACAAACTTCACAATATAAAAACTTTACCAATAATTTGGGGAATAAATAAAACTAAAGAATTTATTAAATGGTTAACTATTTTCTTGTGTTTCTGCATAATCTTTATTACGACATATATATTTGAAAATAATATTTATGCAATTTTATATTCTATATTTCTTTTGATTCTTCCAATATCAATGGTAAATTTACTTATTTACAAGGCTTCAAATTCAAATGATTATGATAGGATTCTAAACTTAAATAACTTAATTATAGTTATTGGAGTTTTATCATTATTTTTTTTTAATTAAAATGAAAAAATTAATACTTGCTTCAAAATCTCCAAGAAGAAAAGAATTACTCAAAATTTTAAACATCAATTTTGAGGTAAAAAAAATTGATATTAGAGAGGAATATCCAAATAACATTAAACCACTTTACGTGGCAGAATATCTAGCAAATCTGAAGGCTGCCAGCTATAAGAATATTAAAGATGATGAAATCCTATTAACAGCAGATACAATTGTGATCCACAACAATATTATTTTAGGTAAACCTGACTCAAGAGTACAAGCAATTCAAATGCTACAAAAAATTTCTAACTCTTCTCATTCTGTATTAACTGGTGTCTGCTTAAAATCAACTAATAATAAAATTTCGTTTACTGATTCAACAAAAGTGTACTTTAAAAAATTGAAAACATCTGAAATTGAATTTTATGTCGACAACTATAATCCATTTGATAAAGCGGGGTCATATGGTATTCAGGACTGGATTGGAGCAATTGGAATATCTAAAATTATTGGATCATATTTTAATGTAGTAGGATTACCAATTGCTAAATTACACAGTAAATTAAATAATTTTGATTTTTAAAAGTAAATACAATTTTCAAAATTAATAGATCTAATTATTTCATTAATTTATATTAATTATTTAAATAACTCAATTGCTGAATTATAAGCACTTTCAAAAGAGAGTAAGTTAAGATTATGACTAATTTTTTTTTCATTTAAAAATGTAATTAACTTTTCAGTTGGTAAATTCCCTATCATTTTATTATTAACCATCGGACATCCGCCATACCCCAAAATCGCAGTATCAAATCTTTCACAACCTGAACTGAAAGCAGACTCAACTTTCTCTTTCCAATTATTTAATTTAGTATGAAAATGGGCACCAAAAACAACATTACTAAATTCATTTTTTAAAATACTAAAAATAGATTTAATACTAGATTCACCTGAAGAGCCAATGGTATCAGAAAGAGACAATATTTCGATATCCATATTGACAATTTTTTCTGTCCATTTAAAAACTATTTCATTATTCCATTTTTCTCCATATGGATTTCCAAAAGCCATTGATAGATAAATAACAAGTTTTTTATTTTTAGATAAACATAAATTTTGAATTTTATCAACCAATACTAAAGATTGATCGATAGTTTTATTAGTATTTTTTTTTTGGAAAATTTCTGATACTGAGAATGGGAAACCTAAATAATCTATCTTATTAAATGAACATGCTAAATCAGCTCCTTTTTTATTAGCTACTATTGATAAAAGCTTTGTATTACTTTTTCCAATTTCTATATTTGAAAGAACTTCTTCACTATCTCTCATCTGAGGCATAAATTTTGGAGATACAAAAGACCCAAAATCAATAGTATGATATCCTACTTTCAATAAGCTATTGATATAGTCTATTTTTTTTTTGGTTGAAATAAACTTTGATATTCCTTGCATGGCATCTCTTGGACTCTCAACTATTTGTATCATTGTATAGATATTATTTTTAATTCAGTTCTTCTATTTAATAATCTTTCTTCTTTGGTCAAATTAGAATTTAAACTAAAATTCATTCCATAGCCTTTTGTTTCTATCCTATCTTCATCAATTCCTCTTTTAATAAGTATGTATTTTAGCGAATTTGCTCTTTTTGATGACAGTTCAAGGTTATATTTTTTACTACCTATATTATCTGTATGACCTCCTATTTCAATTTTTAAAAATGGATTATCATTCATAAAAGTAATTATTTGATTAATTTCAGTAATTGATTTATCAGACAGATCATAAGAGTTAAATTTAAAAAATATATTATCTAGTTTTACTTTATTACCAACTTTCAATTTATAGAGTTTATAATTTTTCATTAATATAGAACCTTTTTCAGCAATGGATATATTCTCAGAATGAAAAAGATATAATTCTTTATTTATGTTCAAGGCAAAATTAGAATTTGAAGGTAAGCAAAAAAAATAGCTTCCATCTGACTGACTCTTTGAATCCATGAATCTGTCTCCTGTATCTAAATTAATTAACTCTAAATTACATTCAATTGGGAGGTTAGTTTCTCCGTCAAAAATCTTACCATTGAAATAAGCTACATCCATTGCTCTTGATTCTATGGGAAGTTCAAAAGAATAGATGTCAAGATTTGAATTAGAATTAATTGAAGTAAAATATGCAGTTCTTCCGTCTTTAGCCACAATCATTGAGTTTTCATCAAGATGAGAATTTATAGGAAAACCAATATTTTTAACTTCATTCCAATCACCACTTTTACTTAATTTTGAATAAAAAACATCAAAGCCTCCCATCCCAAGGTGACCTTTAGAAGAAAAATACAATGTTTTATTATCAAAATGAATAAAAGGTGAAATTTCATCTTTAGACGTATTAATTTTTATTCCAAGGTTAATTGGTGTAGACCACTCTCCTGACAATTTTTTATATGACATCCAAATATCCTTTCCTCCAAATCCACCATCTCTGTTTGAAACAAAAAAAAGTCTATTTCCATCAGCGGATATACTAGGTTGAGATTCCCAAAATTTAGAATTAATATTTGAACCCAAATTAATTGGTTCAGACCAAAGATTATTTTTAAAATATGACTTATATAAATCGCAACCCCCATATGAGTTAAATTTACCACAAGCAGTAAAATATAAAATTTTACCATCCGGACTTATACATTGAGCTCCTTCATTTAGTTCCGTATTAATGGGTTCTCCAAAATCTTTTGATAAACTCCAACTATCTCCATCAAACTCAGAATAGAAAAAGTCTTCATTTCTTTTTCCGTCATAATATTTAGACCTTGTAAATATTAATTTTGTTCCGTCAGCAGATATTGCAGGTAAATATTCATCATAATCAGAATTAATGTTTGGTCCTAAACTTTCTGGATCAAAAGTAACTGGATTCAGGATTGCATCTTTAGCAAAATTGGATGATTTTATTATGCTTAAAGCATTTTTTTTAAATTCTGGAGAAATATTATTAAAATCAATATAATTAGATAAATTTTTAATTGCATTTTCGTATTTACCAATTGAATATTGAATTTTTCCTAGTTTATAATATATAGAAGGAAAATTGAATGAATCTATGTTTAATATATGATTGTAAACATCAATTGCTTCTTTTTTTTGATCTAAAATAAAATTAATTTCTCCGAGTGAAATCCATGCTTCTATAAAGGTATTATCTATTCTAATTGCATCTTTTAATAAAAGTTTTGCAGTTTTATATTTTTTCATCCTTACATGATACTGCGCATTTTTGTAAATTTTTGCAGATTTTTTAGACCAAGTCGTCCTTTGAGAAAATGAACAAAATGATATACTAAATGAGATTAACAGAAATATAAATTTCATTCTATAAAATATTCATGAATTTATGAATTTGTAGTGAAATATTCCATTTCGGATTATCTTTTACATATTTAATTATTATGGGCAATACCAAATGACTTTTCGACCATTCTGGTTGAAGAAAAAGTTTACAATCTTCGGAGACTTTTGAAGCCTGAGATTCGGCAAATTTTAAGTCATTTAATCTGGATATAATAATTTTTAACTCATTTGCTTTTTGGTAACTTTCTTCATTAGGTAGCTTTCTTTTTTTTGGGGAGAGTGTAAACCAATCCCAAATTCCTGATATAGGGTGAGAACCAGAGGTCTCAATATGAGTAAGAATTCCTTTTTTAGCTAATTTTATGCAAAGGGGATCCAAATAATACAACAATGGTTCACCGCCTGTTATTACTACTCTATTTACTTTTGAATTAGTAATAAATTGCAAAATCTGATGAATTTTATAAACTGGATGATTTTCAATCTCCCAACTTTCTTTTACATCACACCAACTACATCCTACATCACATCCTGCAATTCTTATAAAATAAAATGCTTTGCCAGAATGAAAACCCTCTCCCTGTATTGAAAAGAAATGTTCCATCACAGGAAGTGATAATCCTTTTTTGATATCTTTTTTATGAATTGTAATTTCAGACATTTTAATAAGATATAACTCTGAAAGTTTTATTTAAATTTGAAGATCTTAAAATACAAAAATAAATTCCTTCAGGGTAATTATTTAAATCAAAATATAAAATTTTGCCGTTAATTGGATTATGTAATTTTTCAAACAAAGTTAGACCAAGATTATTTACTAATTTAATATTAATATCAATATCAAAAAATTTTCCAAAATCTAACTTAAAATATTTTTTGGTAGGATTTGGATATAATTTAATATCTGAGACATTACTTTCACTAAAGTTATATAAATCTGAATTTTCGTTTAAACTTAATTTATAATCATCAATAAAATAATGCAGTTGATTTAAAGAATCGGTATCAGAATGAAAAACAATTCCTCCAAGTTGATTATAATTATAATTATCATGTATTGAACTATTAAATTGCCAATCCAATAAAAAATTATTGTTAATATATAATTCAACAATGTTTCTATCTAAGTCTATTAATTGGCTTAGTTCAAACCATTGATTATTAAAAAAAGAAAAATTTAAATTTGTGTTATTATTAATTACATTTCCCAATCCATTTCCACTAAAATTAACTTTATATGATCGATCAAGATTATTACAAGATAAATCATGATAAATGGAAAATGATGCAGACCTACTCGATGGGACATATAATTTAAATGATATATTATAAGCATTTATACCTGTGTTTGCTATTTCTCTCATAAAAGAATTTGACCCGTCATTGGAATTAATTTCTAGATATTGAAATCCCTCAACTGGGGAAATATCGTATATATTTGCTGAAAAAGAATCCTCACATAGCGGAAACCAATTATAAGATTGAAAAACAAATGGGGAATCTATATTATAAGATTCAAAATTATCAGAATCGTAAACATTTCCGTAATATGAAATATTAATATCTAGATTTAGTTCTTGTCCTATTGAGTCTGTAATAATTACATTATAATCTCCTACAGACAAATTATATAGACTGTTTTGATCAAATCCATCCTCCCAAAAAAATTGGAATGGTTCAACACCTGAGAGTATATTTAAATTTATTGATCCATCCTGAGAGTCATAATGAGTGCAATGATTTAAATTTGTTTCAACAATTAACGAAGGTATTCCACAACCATTTGACTCTAGTAAGGATGACCTAAACATATTTATAGCAAAATGCATTCTAGCAACCTGACCCTGAGAAAACATGACCATTGATGAGTCATTTACATATTCCATATAATTCATGAACATGTCACTTGAATTGCAAGAGAATTGAGGATAAGAAGGATTACCATAATATGCAGATTCTGAAGTTGGAGTATCAGATACACCATCATTAAAATTTTCGCAATTACCCATACCCCAGGGATGAATTAGGTTAAAGTAATGTCCAACTTCATGAATTAAAGTTTTACCCATTCCATATTCTTGATGACTAGATTCACCAAAATATTTATATCCAACTACGACACCATCTTCATTATCTGGATTACTTGAACTAGGTCTATCTGCGTAACCTAAAATACCAGTTGTTATGTTTCCAATCCAAATATTTAAATAATTTTGCGTATTCCATGAATCCGAACCACCTTGATTGGTATATTTAATATTGTCTAATGATGAAGAAAAAATATTTATATCTGTTTGAATTCTATTGATACCATTAGTAATATAACCCCAAGGATCAACAGAAGCAATACAAAATTCTATTCGAGGATTTCCAATATTTAATTGAAATTCAGATGGAACTAATGATGAATCAAACTGACTAAAATTGTATGCATCATTCAAAATCTCTAATTGATTATGAATGTCATCATTTGAAATATTCATATCATCAATTTCAGGATTTTCTAGAATATGAAATACAACAGGAATTGTGAATATGTTTGAATTATTATTATAGTTTTTTAGAAAATTTTCAAACTGTTTGTTCAATTTAATTGTATTTTCATAATAATTTTCAGAATCATATCGTTTTAGTTCTAAAGAATCAAAATTGCATTTTGGA
>CACDER010000016.1:0-20000 GCA_902551855.1 uncultured Cryomorphaceae bacterium
TTAAAGGATTTTTATCGATAAATATAACTTAGGTCAGAAAAATGGAGAAAAAATTTAATCCATCCTACTTCCTCTTTAATTTGATTAAAAAAACCAAAATATTTCTTATTATTATTTTTATTTACAGCTAAAAAAAAACTCAATGAACTCCGATGATTTTTTTACTTTAGGTTACATATCAAAAAAAAGAGGTTACAGAGGAGATGTTATTATAAACCTTGATGTTGACGATCCTCAGAAGTACACGAAAATTAAAACTATATATATTAAAAACGATGGTATATTTGTCCCATACAATATATCCTCGATTAAATTATTTAAGGAAAATAAGATTATAGTTCATATAGAAACTATTGATTCAGAAAATACTGCAACATATTTTATGCAAAAAAAAGTTTATCTTCCTGTAAAATTGCTCCCAAAATTAGATGGCAATAAATTTTATTTTCATGAAATTATAGATTTTACTGCAATAGACAAAAATTTTGGTAAAATTGGTAAGATTAATTCTGTAATTAATGAAAATATTCAACCTCTATTTGTTATTAAATCAAAAAAAAAAGAAATTTTAATACCCATTAATGATAGTATTATAAAATCTATTGAAAGAATAAAGAAAATAATATATCTTGAATGTCCACCTGGATTAATAGAACTATACTTATAAATTTATGTTAAGAAATAAAAATATTGTCTACTCTACTAATAAAAACCTTAAACTTGATGAGGATAGTTCTTTAAAAATAAATCCAAACCAAATTAGCACCCTCAAAGTTAAAATTATTAAGAAAAAAGCAAATAAAATAACAACAGTAATTGAAAATTTTGACTTTAACAAAGAAGAAATTCTAATTCTTGCTAAAGAACTTAAAAAAATATGTAGTTCAGGCGGAACAGTCAAAGAAAATAAAATAATTATTCAAGGAAATTTTAAAGATAAAATTGCTACCTTTTTGATAAATAAGAATTATAAAATTAAAAAAATTTAAAATAATTTTTCAAATATTCTCTAAGAACTTCATAGTATCAATATTATCTGAAAAATCAAAAATACCGGGAGACTGAGATGAACCAAAAATATTTGAATCTTCAATCAATCCATTTGAAATAATACACTGTATTTTTTCTCTTTTATTTGAAATTATTTTATTGAGATGATTTTCAGATTTATAATATTCGTAATTTATTACTGATATTGCAGAATGAATTTTTTCACTTTTAATTAAGTGCCAAAAATTATTATCCCTATATTTTATTTTATCCAATGAAAATAAAGAATTATAATATTTATAATTATTAAAATATTTTCTATTATTCAATACAAAATTATATTTAACTAATATTTCAATCATAAATTCAAAATTATATTTTTCTGGAACATATATTTTAGATACATTTCTGCAACCTAATCCAAAATATGAAAAAATGTCATCTCCTAATAATATAATTTCTTTTTTTGTTTCTTCCCCTGATAGCACTGCTACAGAATTTCTGTGCTTTCTTAATATTTTTGGTTTTGATTTAAAATGATAATTGAAAAAACTAATTGTATTATCAGAACCAGTAGCAATAATTGCATCATATTGATTGAAATGAAAATTAACAAAATGAATTCTATTCTTAAAATTTGGTTGAATGAGTTTTAAATAATCTACAATAATTGGAAGTAAAATATTATCATTTTTTGATAATTTTATATAAATATCATGACCAGAAAATAAGCAACAAATAAAATCATGGAATCCAACTAATGGAATGTTGCCAGCCATTATTATGAAAATTTTTTTTTTGTTATTATTAAAATTATAATTTGATAAAAATTTATTTAAATTTTCAATCTCAAGGTAGTTAAGAATTGAATTAAGCGATTTCTCAACATATCTTTTTTCAAACCACGGATTTAATTTAGAAATTATATCAATATTTTTAATTATTTCATCTTGTAGAAAAGTATTGTAAGATCTCTTATTTGAGTAGGTTGAAAAAATATTTTTTAATAAATGCGATAGTTTTGAAAGTGTATTGATTAATTTTTCATCATTCATGTAAATGGTTTTTATATATTTGTATAACAAATCTATAAATAAATAATTTTATATTTTGTCAATTAAAATAACAAATGAATGCGTGAACTGCGGCGCTTGTGTGATTGAATGTCCTAACAATGCTATTTACGAAGATGGAATGGAATGGTCTTTTAGTGATGGAACAAATTTAAAAGGTATTTTAAATCATAAAGGTAAAAATATTGATGCTAGAGAAAAAAATGAACCTCTTTCTTATGATTATTTTTATATAGTACCTGAAAAATGTACCGAATGCACGGGGTTTCACGATGTTCCTCAATGTGCAGCTGTTTGTCCTGTTGATTGTTGCATTAAAGATGAAAAAAATATTGAATCTATAAATGAATTAAACTTTAAAAAAAATAAACTTCACTGTGAATAGATACTTTTCTCATTTAATTATATTTCTATGTATATCTAAATTAAACTTGAACCTGAGTTTATTTTGTCAATCTTCATCTGATTTTTATTTTTTTGAATCCAGATTACAAACTCTAGGTGATCAAATTCTGAACAGTAAAAATGATTCAACATCATTAATTTATAATAACTTATTAGTTGATGATATAGAAGAACTAATTTTAATTAATGGAAGTTTTGAATTTCCTTTTAAAAATGTTAACAATATCAAAATTTTAACATCACCCGATAAAAATCTTAAAATTTATAATTGGGTTTTACCCAAAAACAATGGAGAGTTTTTTTATTTCTGTTACCTTCATTTTTTTGATAAAAAATCTAAAAGCTATACTCATCACAAATTGATAGATAATTCATTTGAAAATGAAAATTTTGAATACCACCAGTATACAAATAATTTATGGTTTGGTGCACTATATTCTGAAATTGTCCATACAAATTTTCAAGGTAAAGATTTTTATACTCTTTTAGGTTGGGATGGTAATAATAATTTTACAAATAAAAAAATTATAGAAACTTTGATTTTTGATGAAGAATTAAAACCAATTTTAGGAGTTCCAATAATCAAAATGAAAAAGGGAAATCAGAATAGAGTTATTTTAGAATATTCTGAAAATACCTCAATTAATTTAAAATTCAATAAGGAACTAGACTATATAATTTTTGATCATTTAGAACCCATTGAAAATTCTCAAGATATCTATGAATTCTATTTTCCTAGTTTAAGTTATGATGGATTGACATTCAAAAATGGAAAATGGAGACTAGTAGAAAATATTCCAGTTTATAACGATAAAATCATGGATGGGAAGAGAATTAAAAAAATTCAACAAGGGTTACAAGAATAATATTCGTTGAAAAATTGTTAATAAGATGCTCAAATATATTTTTATTACTTGATAAAATATCGGATTTTTACAAATATTATCACAATTTTAACATCAAATGACTAAACATAATTTTGGAGCAGGTCCTTGTATTCTTCCAAAAGAAGTACTAAAATTAGCATCTGAATCTATAATTAACTTTAATGAAATTGATTTATCAATACTTGAAATTTCTCACAGAAGCCAAGATTTCATTAATGTTATTGAAAAAGCAAAAAAACTTGTCATAGACTTATTAAATGTTCCAAGTAATTACTCAGTTTTATTTCTTCAAGGTGGAGCTAGTTTGCAATTTTTTATGAGTGCACTAAATCTATTAAAAAAAGACCAAACTGCCGGGTATATAAACACTGGATCTTGGTCAAAAAAAGCTTTACTTGAAGCAAAAAAAATTGGAAATGTGGAGATAATTGCTTCGTCAGAAGAAAAGGGATTCTCATTTATACCAAAAAACATAACTTTTTCTGATAAAATTAGTTATTTACACTTTACTTCTAATAATACTATTTATGGAACACAATTTCATTCTTACCCAAAAAGAAGCAAAAATTGTTTCATAGTTTCAGATATGTCTTCTGATATTTTTTCAAAAAAAATAAATATATCTGATTTTGATATTATTTATGCTGGTGCTCAAAAAAATATAGGTCCAGCAGGAACTACTCTAGTAATAATTAATAATGAAGTTTTAAATATTAAGAGTAATCTACCTAGTATGTTAGATTATTCTGTTCATGTTGATAAGTCTTCAATGTTTAATACTCCCCCAGTCTTCTCTATTTATGTTTCAATGTTAACTCTTCAATGGTTAAAGGAAATGGGTGGAATAAACAAAATAGAAAAAATAAATGATAATAAATCCAGAATTTTATACGATGCAATTGATGAAAGTAATTACTTGAAGGGGTATGCAAATAAATCAGATCGGTCAAAAATGAATGTAACTTTTACAATTGAAAATGATCATAAGAAAAAAAAATTTGATGAAATGTGTGAACACAAAGGTATAGTCGGCATTAAAGGTCATAGGTCGGTTGGGGGGTACAGAGCATCACTCTATAACGCACTTGAAATAGGTAGCGTAAATGTTTTAGTTGATATCATTAAAAATTTATAGCTATGAATTCAAATCTTAAAGTGTATTTTGATAAAGATGGGAAAAAAGTTTCCCCACAGTTAGATTCAAAAACTAAAAATTTTCTAATTGACATTGATGGAACTATTACAGAGGATATACCTAATGAAGAGCCTGAAAGAATGATTACATGTAAACCCTGGAAAGAAGCAAGAACCATCATTAATAATTGGTACAATGAAGGACATATAATTACTTTTTTCACTTCAAGAACTGATGAGACTAAAGATATTACTCTCAAATGGCTAAAAAAACATAAATTTAAATTTCATAGCCTTTTAATGAATAAACCTAGAGGAGGTAATTATCATTGGATAGATAATCACATAGTAAGAGCAACCAGATTTAAATCAAAATGGTCGAAATTAGTAAAGACAAATGCAACAGTGGAGGTATTTGATAATGATATAAAAGATAAATAATGAAAATTTTAGCAAACGATGGTATTTCTCATAACGCTATTAAATTATTGGAAAGTCACAATTTCAGTGTTAATACCAAAAATATAAAACAAGAAAATTTAATAGAGTTCATAAACAATGAAAAAATTGAAATTATACTGGTAAGATCTGCTACCAAAATTAGAAAAGATTTAATTGATAAATGTCCTTCAATTAAATTGATTGGTAGAGGTGGAGTTGGAATGGATAACATTGATGTAGATTATGCAAAATCTTCAGGAATCTACGTAATAAATACCCCGAATGCAAGTTCAATTTCAGTTGCTGAACTAGTTTTTGCTCACATTTATTCAACGGTAAGATATTTATATGATTCTAACTTAAATATGAAAATTAATGTAAATAATAATTTTAAAAAATTAAAGAAAAAATATTCTGATGGCTCTGAAATTAGAGGTAAAACAATAGGAATAATTGGTATTGGTAGAATTGGTAAGGAAGTTGCGAAAATAGCAATTGGAAATGGATTAAAGGTAATAGCCTATGATCCATTTGTAAAATCTGTTGAGGTATCATTAGATTTTTATGATGGATCTAGTCATAATTTTAATCTTAAAACTTCTAAACTAAATGATTTACTTGAAAATTCTGACATTATTACAATCCATGTTCCAAATCAAAAAAATTCATTAATTACAATTCAAGAAATTAAAAAAATGAAAAAAAATGTTATCTTGATAAATACTTCAAGAGGTGATGCTATCAATGAAAAAGACTTAATATATAGCTTAAAAAATAATTTAATAAATAAAGCTGGAATTGATGTATTCAAAAATGAACCTAATCCAGATAATGATATTTTATCATCAGACAATATTTCTCTCACCCCTCACATAGGAGCAGCTACAGTTGAAGCTCAAAATAAAATTGGAATTGAACTAGCAAATCAAATTATTTCAATATTTAAATGATTAGCCTTGATACATTTTTTTAAAAAAGATAAAACAATATTTGCTGTTGAAGTTAATAAAACTTTATCTGATCATAATTTAAATATTATAAAATGGGTATTGGGTAATGCTATCTTAATAAATAAAAAAGAAATTCATGGAGATTTTATAGGTCAAAAAAAAGAAATGATATCCCCTTGGAGCACTAATGCATCTGAAATAATTCAAAATATTGGGATAAAAAATATTATTAGAATTGAAAAATTTATTTACCCTGAAAATACTGAAAATTTTGATGATATGATTCAAAGTAAATACTCAATTTTAGATCAAAAAATATTTTCAGTATCCAGTATTAAAAAAAAGATTAATTATGTTAAAAGTATAGAAAAATATAATAAAAATGAAGGATTGGCCCTAAGTTTAGATGAAATTAATTATCTTAAAAAAATTGAAAAAAAATCAAAAAGAAAATTAACAGATTGTGAAATTTTTGGTTTTTCTCAAATTAACTCGGAGCATTGCAGACATAAAATATTTAATGGACAATTTATCATAGATAGGAAAAAAAAGAAAAAATCATTATTTGATTTAATTAAATTAACATCTAAATTAAATAATAAAAATATAATTTCTGCATATAAAGATAATGTTGCTTTTATTAAAGGTCCATTGATTTCCCATTTTTGTCCAAAAAGTTCAGAAAAATCAGATATATATTCTATTAAAAAAATTAAAACTGTCATATCTTTAAAAGCTGAAACTCATAATTTCCCCACTACTGTTGAAGCTTTTAATGGAGCAGCAACTGGAGCTGGCGGAGAAATCAGAGATCGACTCTCGGGAGGAAGAGGAAGTTTACCCTCCGCTGGAACAGCAGTTTATTTTACCTCTTATTCTAGACTCCAGAATAATAGAACTTGGGAAAAAAAAATTTATCCTAGAAAATGGCTTTATCAGTCCCCGAGGGAAATTCTAATCAAAGCATCAAATGGTACCTCTGATTTTGGAAATAAATTTGGACAACCTTTAATTTCTGGATCAGTTTTAACTTTTGAACACTCAGAAAATAATTCAATATTTGGTTTTGATAAAGTCGTAATGCTTGCTGGTGGAATTGGTTGGGCAAAAAAAAACGATTCCATAAAACAAATTCCTGAAAAAGGAGACAAAATAGTTTTATTAGGTGGGGATAATTATAGAATCGGAATGGGAGGATCCTCTGTTTCCTCATTAAATACTGGAGATAATAATAATAACATTGAAGTTAATGCTATACAAAGATCTAATCCTGAAATGCAAAAAAGAGTAGCTAATGTTATTCGTGGTATGGTTGAAAAAAAAAAGAATTATATTGTTTCAATACATGATCACGGTGCTGGAGGTCATCTTAATTGTATTTCAGAACTTTTAGAGAATAACGGAGGTGTAATAAATATTGATAAATTACCAATTGGTGATAATTCACTTGATTATAAAGAAATTTTAGGTAATGAATCCCAGGAAAGAATTGGACTAATAATCAAAAAAAAACATTTGAACTTTGTAAAAAAATTAGCAATAAGGGAAAGGGCACCTCTTTATGTTATTGGTGAAGTTAAAGACAATAAAAATTTAATATTTAAATCTTTAAAAAATAAGATTTCACCTTTTGAACTAAAATTAGAGGATTTATTTGGATCATCCCCCAAAAGTATTATTGTCGATAAAACTATTAAAACTAAATTTTCTAAAATCACATATAACGAATCAAAATTAAAAAAATACCTTAAAGATTTATTAAAATTAGAATCTGTTGCATGTAAAGATTGGCTAACAAATAAAGTTGACAGATGTGTAAGTGGAAGAGTAGCTAAACAACAAACTATCGGGCCTATTAATTTACCTTTGAATAATTGTGGTGTTATGGCTATTAATTATGGAGAAAGAAATGGTATCGCCACTGCAATTGGTCACTCTCCAATTAGTGGGCTAATTAATGAAGAATATGGTTCAATAAATTCAATTGGTGAAGCTCTCACAAATATCATTTTTGCACCACTTAAAAATGGAATTTCAAGTATTTCCCTTAGTGCAAATTGGATGTGGCCTTGCAAAAATTCTGGGGAAGATACCAGACTATATAATGCCGTTAAAGCAGCTAGTGATTTTTGTATTTCACTTGGTATCAATATTCCAACTGGTAAAGACAGTTTATCAATGACTCAAAAATATGAAAACAGTAAAGTAATATCTCCTGGAAGTGTAATAATTTCTGCAGTTGGAGAATGTATTGATATTAATAATATTGTATGTCCTTTACTCAAAAACAAAAAAAATACAGATATAATTTATATTAACTTATCAAGTGATAAATATAAACTTGGTGGTAGTGCATTTGGTCAAATAATCAATAAAGTTGGAAAGGAATCTCCATCAATCAAAGATTCAAAATATTTTAAAAAAATATTCAATTGTACTCAGAAATTAATAAAACAAAAATTTGTCGAATCAGGGCATGATATATCATCTGGTGGCTTAATAACATCTCTTCTAGAAATGTGTTTCTCTAGTAATGAAATCGGAGCCGAAATAAATCTTACTAAAATTAATGAACGAGATATTATAAAAATTTTATTTGCTGAAAACTCATCAATTTTGTTACAAGTAAATAATATTGAAAAGGTTAATGAAATATTTAAAAAAAATAATATTGAATATTTTGTTATTGGTAAAGTATCTAATAAACCCTATTTGAATATTGAAAATTTTTCAAAAAAATATTCATTCAATATTCACAAATATAGAGACTATTGGTTTGAAACATCATACCTTCATGATTGCAAACAAAGTGGGAAAATAAAAGCTTTAGAAAGATTTAAAAATTACAAGATGACTCCTCTAAAATTTAACTTTAATAAAAATTTTACAGGTAATTATAAAGATTTAAATTTTCATTACGTTAAAAACAATTCGATTAAAATAAAAGCGGGAATATTAAGAGAAAAAGGTTCAAACTCTGAAAGAGAAATGGCATATGCATTATTTATAGCAGGTTTTGATGTAAAAGATATTCACATGACAGACCTTATAAGTGGCAAGGAAAATTTAGAAGATTTGAATTTTCTTGCCGCAGTTGGAGGTTTCAGTAATTCTGATGTACTAGGATCTGCTAAAGGTTGGGCAAGTTCATTTAAATTTAATAAGAGAGCACATAATTCACTAAAAAACTTCTTTAAAAGAACTGATACATTATCAATTGGAATATGTAATGGTTGCCAATTATTTATTGAATTAGATCTAATTAATCCTAATCATAAATTTAAATCAAAATTAATTACTAATGACTCTAAAAAATTTGAATGTAATTTTATAAATATAGATATAGTCAAAAATAATTCAGTAATGTTTAAAAGTTTGAGTAATAATAGACTTGGTATTTGGTCAGCTCATGGTGAAGGTAAATTCATTTTACCCCTTGATGAATCTAAATATAATATTATTTCAAAATATAGCTATGACTTATATCCTGCAAATCCAAATGGATCAGATTATTCTGTTGCTGGTTTATGCTCTGATGATGGAAGGCATAATGCAATTATGCCTCATCCTGAAAGATCAATATTTCCATGGAATTGGGCTACATATCCTAATGAAAACGATAAAATAACTCCATGGATAGAACCCTTTATAAATGCAAGAAATTGGATCAAAAAGAAAATTAAATAATTTTTTTAATTTAAATCATTTATTTTAGCGTCAATTATTTTTGCAATAGTTGCATCTCCAGTTACATTTACAACAGTCCTCAACATATCTAAAATTCTATCAACAGCGAAAATTAATGATACACCTTCAGGATTTACACCTATTGATTCTAAAACAATAATTAACATTACTAATCCTGCTCCAGGAACAGCAGCTGCCCCTATTGACGCAAGAGTTGCTGTTAAAACGATCGTAATTTGTTGTGATATACTTAAATCGATACCAAATGCTTGAGCTATAAAAACTGCCGCAATAGCTTGATATAGACTAGTTCCATCCATATTTATTGTTGCACCTAAAGGAAGTACAAAAGAACAAATCTGTTTTGAAATATTTAATTTTTTTTCGCAACTATCCATAGTCATTGGTAGAGTAGCAGCACTAGAACTAGTTGAAAAAGCAAGCATTTGAGCTGGAAAAATACCTTTAAAAAACTCAAAATATTTGATATTTGTAAATAATTTTAAAAATAGTGGATAAATTAAAAAAATCATCAGAACCAAACCTGTAATGACGCACAATGAATATAATCCTAGTGCAGAAAATAATTCAAATAAATTATTAAGATTTCCATCTGAAAAATCAACTATCAATGAGGCTAATAACGAAAAAACACCGATTGGTGCAAAACTCATAATTAAATCAATCATTTTCAAAATGATATCATTCAAACCATCAATAAAACCCCTAACATACAAAGTTTCTTTTTCTGATAATAACACGATAGATAAACCAAAAATAATTGCAAAAAATATTACTTGTAACATATTTTTATTTTTTGAGCTTGATTCTATAATGTTTTCAGGAACGATATCAACAAGGAATTGTAAAGGACTATTATTTTTTACTTTATTGGCAATACTAAGTTTTTTATCTGTATCAGAAGCGTATTTTTTTCTAAACTCAGTTTTTTTTGATTGTGAAAAATAATCACCAGGTTTTAATAAATTTACAGTAATTAGACCAATATTTATAGCTATAACAGTAGATATTAAATAAAAAAAAACAGAATATGTACCAATTTTTGATAATTTAGAAATATTATTCAAACTTGAAATTCCTTTAATTAAAGATGCAAATACAAGAGGAACAGCAATTAATTTTAATAAGTTTATAAAAATTATACCAAATGGTTTAATCCAGTTTATAATTAAACTATCTTGATTTAATAATATTCCAAAAAAACCGAATAAAATCCCTGAAATCATACCAATGATTATTTTCCAATGTAATTGAATTTTTCTCATAATCTAATTGAATTATATTTTAATACACTTATTCCTTAAAAAATGATCCAAAATAGTTATTGCACCCATTGCTTCGACGATAGGAACTGCTCTTGGAACAATGCATGGATCATGTCTTCCTTCAATTTTGAATTTTACTTTTTTCCCTTCATTATCATACGAATTTTGAATTTTAAATATCGATGAAACGGGTTTAAATGCAACTCTAAAATATATATCATTACCGTTTGAAATACCTCCTTGAATACCTCCAGAAAAATTTGTTTTTGTAGTCAACTCATTATTTTTTTTAATAAACTCGTCATTTACATTAGATCCCTTCAATTTTGTCATTTCAAATCCACCACCATAATCGAATCCTTTTGCTCCATTAATACTTAACATTGCTTTGGCTAAATTTGCTTGGAGCTTGTCAAATATGGGCTCTCCCAAACCAGCAGGAGTATTCTTAATTACTGCAGAAACAATACCACCAACGGTATCCCCCTTATTTTTAACTAATTCAATTAATTTAATCATTTTTTTTGAGATAATATTATCTGGGCATTTCACTAAACTATCATTAATTTCATTTATATCAATTTCTTTGTATGACTTTTTTAATTTTATTAATCCAATGGATGAAACATAAGTGATAAATTTTATGCCAAATTTATTCAAGACTTGTTTGGCTATGGATCCAGCTACAACTCTTGATGCCGTCTCTCTTGCTGATGATCTTCCTCCTCCTCTGTAATCTCTTATTCCATATTTAATATTATATGAATAATCTGCATGAGAGGGTCGAAAAATATTCTTAATATTTGAATAATCATTTGATATTTTATCTTCATTTTTTATCTGAAAAGCAATTGGAGTTCCTAGAGAAATATTTTTATTAAATCCAGATAAAAATTCAACAACATCTTTTTCATCTCTTGAAGATGTAATCATGGATTGACCTGGTCTTCTGTTATTTAAATCATATTGAATTGCTTTAAAGTCAAACTTAAATCCAGGTGGGCACCCTTCAATGATCCCTCCAATTGATTTTCCATGAGACTCCCCATAAGAAGTAAAACAGAATATATTTCCAAAGGCATTTGATGACATAATAACAAATATAAACTATTCAATTATTTATAAGTAAATTTTATTTATAATTGTTTAAAAAAAAATATATTTTTATATTTCTAAAAAAATGAAATTATATATAATCAACATATCAAAATTAGTTCAGATTTTAGATCCTGAAGTCAAATTTGTATCTGGAAAAAATATGAATAATTTAGAGACTTTATCTAATGCATTTTTATTAATTGAAAATGGATTAATATCAGATTATGGAGAAATGAAATCTCTCAATATTGATAAAATATCTTTTAACAGTGAAGTTGAGTTTATAGATGCAGATTTTGGGATGGTATTTCCATGCTGGGTAGATTCTCATACTCATCTTGTCTTCAGTGATTTTAGAGAAAATGAATTTGTTGATAGAATTAATGGATTAAGTTATGAAGAAATAAATAATAAAGGAGGCGGAATATTAAGTTCAGTAAATTCTATTGACAAAATTTCTGAAAATGAATTATATAAAATTTCAGAAGAAAGACTTAAAAAAATAATAAGTCTTGGGACAGGTGCTATAGAAATTAAAAGTGGATATGGTTTGAATACTAATGGTGAATTAAAAATGTTGAGAGTCATAGATAAATTAAAAAAAAACTTTCCAATAACTATCAAGTCAACTTTTCTAGGAGCTCATTCTATTCCAAAAAAATATAAAAAAAATAGAAAAAAATATATCGATCTCATAATTAATGATATGTTACCAAAAATTAACGATAAGAAATTGGCTGATTTTATAGATGTATTTTGTGAAAAAGACTATTTTTCAGTTGATGAAATGAGAAATTTAATAACACATGGAAAAAAATTTGGATTAATTCCAAAAGTTCATATAAATCAATTTAATGATATTAATGGGATTAAAACTGCTGTTGAATTAAATTGTATATCTGTTGATCACCTGGAAATATTAAGTGAAAAAGATATTAAGATTTTAAAAGAAAGTAAAACAGTTGCAACTCTTTTACCAACATGCTCATTTTTTCTAAATATACCCTATTCTCCTGCCAGAAAGTTAATCAATAATAATATACCAGTTTGTTTAGCATCTGATTATAATCCTGGAACATCTCCATCAGGTAATATGAATTTTGTAAATTCATTGGGATGTTTAAAGATGAATTTGACTCCTGAAGAAGTAATAAACGCATCAACAATAAATGGAGCTTATGCAATTGGAATTAGTGAATCTGAGGGGAGTATCACAAGAGGTAAAAAAGGAAATATTTTCATAACTGAAAAAATTTCCTCATATTCATACTTACCATATAATTATGGAGATAACAGTATAAAAGATATTATTATTAATGGAAAAAAAATAACCTTTTAAAAAAAAAATATGAAAAAAATAATATTAATTTTTATATTAATTATTGATTTTAAAATACTTCTATCTCAAGAATTAAATGTTTATGAAGATTTAGTAATATGTGAAAATCTTGACACAAATATAAATGTTCCAAATAACTTTGATGGATACGAATTTACATGGTTATTTAATGGGAATACCTACTCTAATGACTCATCCATTCATATTAATGAATCAGGAAATTATTCAATTATTTTATATGATTCAATTTTTATTGACAGTACTTTTATTTCAATTGATTCAATTTTTGATTCTTTTGATGTAATAGTGGAAGAAGAAGAATTTGACTTTATTGTTTCATTTGATAATGATTCAAATATTGACTCGATTGTTGAAATTTGTATAGAAAATAATCCAGTACTTCAAACAAATCAATATGACAAAGATCATTTTTGGTATCTTGATAATAATGTCATAGGAGAAGATACAATAACAGAAAATACTATTGAAATTTCAAATATTCTAGATCTTATTGATTATAATTATCTTCATGAATTCTATGTTGAAATTGAAAATAGTTGTGGGATTATTGCCTCAAAGAATATTGTTTCATCCATATTTAATGAGTGTAATTGTTCACTAAATATGCCTAATATTTTTACTCCAAATGCTGACAATTTTAACAATGAATTTAAACCCATAAATAACCATAATTCAGCTGAAGATTTTGAGAAAATGTGTGAATCGACTGATTATTCAGTTGAAATATTTAATCAATGGGGAAAACATATTATTTCACTAAATTCTAATAACAATTTTCCAAGTTGGAATGGTAAAAATACTAATGGAAAAGAAGTACCAGAGGGAGTATATTCTTATAAAATTAATTATAAAATTAATAGATATACTAATTCAAAAAAAAGAGAGATAGTAGGCTTTTTTCACTTATATAGATAATTATTAAACTTATTTTAATGAAGCAAATTATAGAATGTGTCCCAAATTTTTCAGAGGGAAGAAATGATAAGGTTATTCAAAAATTAGCAAATGAAATTAAAAGTATTAAAGGAGTAAGTCTTCTCAATGTTGACCCTGGTAGAGCTACTAATAGAAGTGTCTTTACATTTGTTGGTGAACCTCAAAAAGTTATTGATGCTGCTTTTCTTGCAATTAAATTAGCTTCTGAAATAATTGACATGAGAAATCACAAAGGAGAACATCCAAGAATGGGATCAACAGATGTATGTCCACTTGTTCCCATTCAAAATATTACAATGAAGGAAGTTATCTATTATTCTAATAAACTTGCAAAAAAAGTAGGTAATGAACTTAATATACCAGTTTATCTTTACGAAAATTCTGCTAAAATTGATAAAAGAAGTAATCTAGCATATGTTAGGAGTGGAGAGTATGAAGCATTAAAAAGTAAACTCTTAAATGATGAATGGAAACCAGATTATGGACCAACTGACTTTAAATTAATAGAGAGATATGGTGCTACTGCAATTTGTGCAAGAGATTTTTTAATAGCCTATAATATAAATCTTAATACTACATCTACTAGGAGAGCAAATGCAGTCGCATTTGATATTAGAGAAAAAGGAAGATTAAAAAGAAAAAATAATTTGTTAACTGGAGAAATTTTAAAGGATGAAAATGGAAATAAAATATGGACTTCAGGTACTCTTAAGGGAGTTAAAGCAATAGGTTGGTATATAAAAGAATATGGAATATGTCAAGTTACGATGAATATTACAGATTTAAAATTAACTCCTCTTCACAAAGCATTTGATGAAACTGAAAAAAAAGCAATGAAACGTGGATTGAGAGTAACTGGCTCTGAATTAATTGGATTAGTACCTAAAAAAGTTCTAATTGATGCGGGATTATATTTCTTAAAAAAACAACAAAGATCTACTGGAATTCCAGAAAAAGAAATAATTAAAATTGCTATTAAAACACTAGGTTTAAATGAAATTTCTGAATTTGATCCTGATAAAAGAATAATTGAATATTTAATTAATAATGAATCAAAAAATAAGTTGATAAATTTATCTCTTAAAGATTTCACAAACGAAACTAGTACAGATAGTCCTGCTCCAGGAGGAGGTTCTGTATCTGCATATATAGGTGCTCTAGGAGCCTCTTTAGCGACAATGGTTGCGAATTTATCAGCTCACAAAAGAGGGTGGGATGAAAAATGGGAAGAATTCTCAATTTATGCAACTAGAGGAGAAGAATTAAAAAATAAACTAATCAATTTAGTAGATAGAGATACTGAAAGTTTTAATAATATCCTAAGTTCTTATAAATTACCTGAAAATTCAGATGATGAAATTAAATATAAACAAGGATTAATAATTCAAAATACTAAAAATGCAATTTTAATTCCATTTGAAATAATGGAGTTGTCATATGAATCTTTTGATATAATAAAAAAAATGGCTATGATTGGAAATCCTAATTCTATATCTGATGCTGGTGTTGCTGCATTATGTGCCAGATCTGCTGTAATTGGTGCATATCTTAATGTTAAGATAAATTGTTACGATTTAAAAGACATTAATTTTAAAGTAAATATTTTAAAAAAGTCAGCTGAAATTGTTCAAAAAACAATTAAAAAAGAAAAAAAAATATTAGATATTGTAAATAAATTAATTTAGTATCTATGTAGCGCTAATAATTTTTTTTCAAATCTGCTTTTTGCTAGATAATTTAATTCAAGTTCTGATGCAAATGGAACTGGTGTATCTAAACTTCCACATCTTATAACAGGTGCATCTAGAAACTGGAAACAGTTTTCAGTGATCAAAGCAGAAATTTCAGCTCCAATTCCATAGCATAAGTTATCTTCATGTAATATGATTACCTTATTAGTCTTTTTAACTGAATTAAAAATTTTAACTTTATCCAAAGGAACTAGTGTTCTAAGATCAATTAAATCTGCTGAAATATTTTTATTGTTATTCAAAATATCAATTGCCCAGTGTACTCCCATTCCATAGGTGATGATAGTCAGTTCATCACCACTTTTAATAATATTTGCTTCACCTAAAGGAATATTATATTCTGATATATATACTTCCTCAGATACACTTCTATAAATAGCTTTGTGTTCAAAAAACATTACTGGATTTGGATCATCAATTGAAGAAATTAACAAACCCTTAGCGTCAGATGGGAAGGCTGGATATACGATTTTAAGACCTGGTGTGTGTGCAAACCAAGCTTCATTGGTTTGAGAATGAAAAGGACCTGCACCTACTCCAGCTCCACAGGGCATCCTAATAACCACATCTGCATTTTGTCCCCATCTATAGTGAACTTTTGCTAAATTATTAACAATTGGATTAAAACCTGAAGTAACAAAATCACCAAATTGCATTTCTACTATAGACTTGAAGCCATTTATGGACAATCCAAGAGATGCACTTAATATTCCAGATTCACAAATTGGTGTATTTCTTACCCTATCCTTTCCATATTTCTCAACAAAGCCCTCAGTAACTTTAAAAACACCCCCATATTCAGCAATATCTTGTCCCATTAGTATCAAATTATTATGTTTTTTCATAGAAATATTAATTGCATCTGAAATAGCATCAACCATTCTTATTACTTTTTTAGTATTTTTTTCAGGTTTTATTGGTTTAAAATTAAAATCAAAAAAAACATCATTAATTTCAGATTCTAAATTAAATTTTACTTTTTTTTCTTTAAATGCAATATCCAGAGACGAATTAATTTCACTTTTGATTTCAGTTGAAATTTTACTAATATATTCAATATCAATGACTTTATTTTTTATTAAATAATATTCAAAATTTTTAATTGGATCCCTTTCTTCCCAGAATTTAATTAAATTTTCAGGAACATACTTAACTCCAGAGGCTTCCTCATGGCCTCTTAATCTGAATGTTTCACATTCAATTAATATGGGACGGGGATTTTTTTTAATATCCTTTGAAATTTTACTAATTGATTTATAAACTTCAAGGATATTATTTCCATCAATATTATATGAGTCTATTCCATATCCAATTCCCCTATCTGATAGTTTATTACATTTATATTGTTGTGAGACAGGAGTAGATAAACCATATCCGTTATTTTCTATCAAGAAAATTAATGGTAGATTCCAAACTGATGCAATATTAAGTGCTTCATGGAAATCTCCTTCACTAGTTCCTCCTTCACCAGTAAAAACCACACATATTTTTTTATTATCTTTAAGTAAATTACCTAGTGCAATTCCGTCAGCAACTGCTAATTGAGGACCAAGATGAGATATCATTCCAACAATATGAAAATTGTTTACACCAAAATGAAAAGATCTATCTCTTCCCTTAGTATATCCATTATACTTACCCTGAAATTGAGAAAATAATCTGTTAAGTGGAATATTTCTAGTTGTAAAAACACCCAAATTTCTGTGCATGGGTAGAATATATTCATCATTATCGATTGCACATGATACTCCAACTGAAATTGCTTCTTGACCAATACCAGAAAACCATTTACTAATTTTACCTTGCCTCAGTAATATGAGCATTTTTTCTTCAATCAATCTTGGTTTTAAAAGATTTACATATAATTTTTTTAGTTCCTTATCATTTATACCATTTCTATCATATACAATTTTTTCCATGATTAATATTAAATTACCCTTACTGTTTTATGTTTTATTCAATTAAATTTATAAATTTAATTGAATAAATATTAAAATATTAATTAATATATAAATTAAATGGACAAAATACCAATTCTAAATTTAAATGAATTTAAAAATGATAACCAAAATTCCAAACTTGATTTTGTTCAAAAGCTTGGAGAAAGTTTTGAAAATATTGGATTTGTTACCATCAAAAATCATGGAATTAAAAACGAATTATTAAAAAGTGTTTATGATCAAGTTGAAAAGTTTTTCAATTTAGAAACTAGTACAAAAAAAAAATATGAAATACTTGGATTATCTGGTCAAAGAGGATATGTGCCATTTGGTAAAGAGCATGCAAAAAATAATAATCAAGGAGATTTAAAAGAATTTTGGCATTTTGGTCAAGAACTTGAGACTGAAAGACTTAATATATTAAATTATCCAAAAAATATAATTGTAGATGAATTGCCTGAATTTAATAAAATTGGTAATAAAGTATTTCTAGAATTAGAAAATCTAGGGAGGATTCTACTTCAAGCTATATCTATATATTTAAATTTAGATGAATTTTACTTTGATAATAAAATTTTAAATGGTAACAGTATTTTGAGACCAATTCACTATCCACCAATAACCAAAGAACCAAAAAATGCTGTTAGAGCTGCTGAGCATGAAGATATTAATTTAATTACATTACTAATAGGAGCATCTGCAGAGGGATTAGAGGTGTTAAATAAAAATAAGAAATGGATAAAAATAGATACTCAGTCAAATGAAATTGTAGTAAATGTTGGAGATATGCTTCAGAGATTAACAAATAATAAACTAAAATCTACTACACATAAAGTTGTCAATCCTCCAAAAGAACAGTGGAGTAAATCTAGGTATTCTATACCATTTTTTCTTCATCCACATTCCAATGTGTCACTTAAGTGTCTTAATTCATGTATTGACAAAAATACACCAAAAAATTATAACGATATTACTGCTGGTGAATATTTAAATGAAAGAATAAAAGAACTTGGTTTAAATAAAGCATAAAAAAAAAAGTCCATCTTATAAATAAAATGGACTTAAAAAAGGCGGCGACATACTCTCCCGATTTTACTCAGTACCATCTGCGCAGATAGGCTTAACTTCTCTGTTCGGAATGGGAAGAGGTGATCCCTATCGCTATAGCCACCATAAATTTTAAATAAATACAGACAGAGAAAAAACACAATAGTAAGAACAAATTAATAGTTGAAACGGAAGCATACGGGTAATTAGTATCACTCAGCTTTGATGTTACCACCTTTACACTTGTGACCTATCAACGTAGTCGTCTTCTACGACCCTTAAAAGAAATCTTATCTTGAAGTGAGTTTCGCACTTATATGCTTTCAGTGCTTATCTCGTCCCAACATAGCTACCCTGCGATGCAACTGGCGTCACAACAGGTACACTAGAGGTTAGTCCGCCTCGGTCCTCTCGTACTAGAGGCAGGTCTTCTCAAATTTCTAACGCCCACTACAGATAGGGACCGAACTGTCTCGCGACGTTCTGAACCCAGCTCGCGTGCCACTTTAATGGGCGAACAGCCCAACCCTTGGGACCTTCTCCAGCCCCAGGATGTGACGAGCCGACATCGAGGTGCCAAACCCCCCCGTCGATGTGAGCTCTTGGGGGAGATCAGCCTGTTATCCCCGGAGTACCTTTTATCCTTTGAGCGATGGCCCTTCCATACGGAACCACCGGATCACTATGCCCGACTTTCGTCTCTGCTCGACTTGTAAGTCTCACAGTCAAGCACCCTTATGCCATTGCACTCTACGCACGGTTACCAAGCGTGCTGAGGGTACCTTTGGAAGCCTCCGTTACTCTTTTGGAGGCGACCACCCCAGTCAAACTACCCACCAAGCACTGTTCCCCAATGGGGTTAGGCTTCAAATAAATAAAGGGTGGTATTTCAAGGATGACTCCATAACCCCTAGCGAGGCTACTTCAAAGTCTCCCACCTATCCTACACATTATTTATCCAAAGTCAATACTAAGCTGTAGTGAAGGTTCACGGGGTCTTTCCGTCCCGTAGCGG
>CACDER010000016.1:25000-26833 GCA_902551855.1 uncultured Cryomorphaceae bacterium
TTGACTGCGGTCCACAAAGAAAAAAAGATGATACTGTATGAAAATCAATTAATTGATGTATCTGGTTTAATTTATCTACATTAATTCTTTTTGAGTGAGGGGGATTTGATCTTGTATACAATAATTCTAAAACAAATTTATTTTTAAATTTTTCTTTAAGTTTTAATAATTCATCAATAAAAATGGTGGATTCAACAGATTTGTTATAATAATATAAATAGAAAACACTATTTTCTTCAGTCAGTAAAATAGTTTTGAGAATTGACATGATTGGAGTAATACCTGAACCTGCAGCAAAAGCTAAATATTTATTTGAATTATAAGAATTTGTGGTGGCAGTAAAATTGCCATTTGGACGTGATACCAATAAGTTATCACCAACTTTGATACTTTCATTGGCATAAGAAGAAAATTTTCCACTAGGAATTTTTTTTATTGCAATCGATAGATCTGTTTCTAAAGGTGAAGAATGTATAGAATACGATCTGATTATTTTCTCATTATTAATTTTATGTTTGATACTAATGTATTGACCATTTTTAAATTTAAAAAATGGTTTCAAACTATCAATAATCTGAAAAGATAAAGATACGGTATCATTAGTTAATTTTTTAATATTAGAAACTTTTAAATTGTAAAAGTGAATATTATTTTTTGACATAATTTTAGTTTTAAATCACAATTTTACTATTTTAGAACCTTAAATATAAAACTTCATAATTAATTAAAATAATTGTAAAAATAAACACTAAATTAATCAAAAAAAAACTGATGCCTACAATTATCCATCATATTGAAAATAATACCTGTTTAATATTTCTAAATAGACCAAAGGTTTTCAACAGTTTTAATGGAAAAATGGCAAAAAAACTTCAAAAAATTCTTGATATATGTGAGAAAAATATTGAAATAAAATCACTTATAATCACTGGAAATGGAAAAGCATTTTGCGCAGGTCAGGATATTAATGAGATAATTGATCCCAATGCTCCAAAGTTAAACAAAATAGTCACTAATCATTATAACCCAATTATTTATAAAATTCGAAACCTAAAAAAACCTGTAATATGTGCTGTAAATGGAGTTGCAGCAGGTGCTGGTGCAAATATTGCAATAAGTTGTGATATAACAATATCATCAAATACAGCTTTTTTTATCCAATCCTTTAGTAAGATCGGACTTATTCCGGATTCAGGAGGAACTTTTTTCTTACCAAGACTTATCGGTCTTCAAAAATCAGCAGCTCTTATGTTTATGGGAAATAAAATATCTGCAGATGATGCTGAAAAATTAGGAATAATATACAAAACTTTTAAACCTGAAGTATTAATTAATGAAGCAAAAAATATTGCTCAAATTTTAAATAATCTTCCAAGTAAATCTATTGAATTGACAAAATATGCATTAAATAAGTCATTTGAAAATAATCTTTTAGATCAGTTAAAACTTGAATCTCAACTTCAAAAATGTGCTTCAGATACTGAAGATTTTAAAGAAGGTATAAATGCTTTTATTGAAAAAAGAACTCCAAAATTTAAAAGTTTTTAATTATGAAAAATATTAGTGTTATCGGTTCAGGCACTATGGGTACTGGAATAGCTCAATTATTATCAAGCAAAAATTACAATGTAGTTTTATTTGATATAAACGAAAAAAATCTTTCTAACTCAAAAATCAGGTTACATAAAATTCTTGATAAACTTCTAAACAAGAAGAAAATTTCAAAAAATGAAGTAAATAATATAATTTCAAAAATTAAATTTACCAACAAAATAAATAATTTATCAAAATCAAATATTATAATAGAGGCTATTACTGAAAATTTTGAATTAA
>CACDER010000017.1 GCA_902551855.1 uncultured Cryomorphaceae bacterium
TTGCAATTTTACATAAATAACTAATTTCTCCAAGATTGCTTGCTCCTATCTCAATTATTGCTATTTCCGTGTTTTGTTTTATTTCTAAAACACTTAAGGGAACACCAATATGATTATTTAAGTTTCCAAAAGTTGATACGACTCGAAATTTTTTTGATAAAACTGATTTACAAAGTTCTTTAGAAGTAGTTTTACCATTAGAACCAGTAATGGCAAGTACTTTACATTTTAATTTATTTCTATGCTCAGTTGCAAGATTTTGTAGTGATTTTAGTGCATCTTTTACTAAAATATATTTGTCATTTAATACATATTTTTTGTTATCTACTACTGCATAAGATGCACCATTTTCAAGGGCTTTTGAAGCAAATTTATTTCCGTCATAATTCGAACCTTTTAACGAAAAAAAAATTGAATTTTGGCTAATATTTCTAGAGTCAGTAGAAATTTTTGGATATTTTTTAAAAATATCGTAAATGGACATTTAAAATTTATAAGATTTAAAAGATGTGAGTTTCAAGTTAATTTTTAGCTTTCTTTAGATTTGGATTTAAATTTTGAGATCCCATTCTATCTCTAACACATCTGAAACCGATATTTGGTTTACCTATATTTGAGTTTAAAAATCTTCTAGATCCAGGATTAAGCCAATATGCTCTGTCCATCCATGAACCACCTTTATAAACATGAACATTGTCGTTTATGAGTGTTGTTTTACCATAATCATACATTAATTGTTCATCAGTCTCTTCTTTATCATAATAAATACTAGATTCTATATCTCCATCCATAAAACTTGAATTTTCTGCCTTGTTATAATTTCTTCTTTCACTATCAGATTTAGCTTTAACTTTTTGTAATCGACCAAGTGAATCTGGTTCTAAATAATAACCTTCTTCGTCTTTGGCCTTATCTTTATATACATTTCCTCTGAATGGCATAAAATCATCTTGATTTGACGTTGAGGGTCTATATACATCAAGTACCCATTCTGCAGCATTACCGACAATATCGTATAGTCCGTAATCATTTGGGGGAAATGATTTTACTTGCATAGTTCTTGCTCCAGCGTCATTAAGTGAACCTGAAATTCCCATATTATCTCCACTACCTCTTTTGAAATTTGCTAGTAACTCTCCTTGGAATTTTTTTCTATTATCTCTTACAGAATTCCTATCCCATGGATAATATCTTCCATCAGAAATATTTTCTTCAATTGAATTCCCAATATTTCCCCATGCAGCAAATTCCCATTCTGCTTCAGTTGGTAATCGGTAGTTTGCAGCTATGACTCCATCATACAAATTTCCTACTCTACCTTTTCTATTTTTAGGATTCCTAAGATCTTTATAACCTTTTTTTGTTTCACCAGTATATTGTCCAGAAAGATAAGTTTCAGTATTAAATGAAATATCATCAACTTGGTCAGTGTTGTGTTTCAGTGCTCCAGATTCAATTAAAGCTAATTCGTTAACTCTATCAGTTCTCCAAAGGCAATAATCCTGAGCTTGATCCCATGAAACACCAACAACCGGGTAATGACTGAAACCGGCATGTCTAAGATAATTATTAATTAGCGGGTCATTGAAACCTAACTCACTTCTCCATGAATTTGTATCCGGAAGAGCGTTCCAATATACATTTGGATAACTTCCAAAATATATCCTTTTTAGCCAAAATAGATATTCTCTGTAAGCAACATTAGTAACTTCTGTTTCATCCATGTAAAAAGAAGCGACTGAAACTTTTCTTGGATTTGCATTGTTATCATTTAGTACATCTTCTTCAGTTTGTCCCATAGTAAAGGAACCTCCTTCAATAAATACCATACCAACAGGAATTTCTTCTTTAAAATTTAATTCAGCTTCAAAACCGCCATTTTTTGATTCATTTATTTTCCAGCCTGTTGTTGAAGAAATATTTTTATACTTATTACCACACGATGATAGGATTGAAAGGCAAATAATAAGTGACATAATGTTTTTTCTAGATTTAATATATTTTTTTATCATTTTATAGATTATTTAAATAATTAATTAAATTAAAATTTCGGACATTTAATAGCTTTTAACTTTTTTCTTTTGGTTCGACAAGCCATTTGAAGAGTTAAAGATACTTCATGTGCTCCTCCAGAAGCACCCATTAATTCAGAAATAGTGTAATCATAGCTGTAACCAAGTCTTAATCCGTTTGATTCGTATCCAATAACAATTAAAATTGCATCAGAGTTAGAGATATTGTTTCTAAAATATAATCCACCTGAAAAACTGGCGTTGGTAAGTGATAATCCAATGTTAAGTTGTTGGGCACCATTTTGACTCATGTAAAGTAAATTTGGGGTAATATATGGTCCTTCCATAACTATCCCCATAGATTTATATTTTCCAATTGGAATATTAGTTCCAGTGTGAACAGTTAGTCTTCTTGGAAGATAACTTTCTGAAATAAATGCATCATCCGGTTCAGTTAAGTGATGAATTGCTAATCCTAAAAAATATTTTTTTGAAAATATCATTAGTCCAGTAGAAAAATCAGTATAGTTTATATTATCAGCGAAAAGATTTACATTTTCTTGGGTCATAAGTACAAATCCATAATTTGGGTCAATTTGATCTCCAAAAAAAAGTTTTGATTTATCCAGAGCTCTTTGTTGGTAAGTTGCTTGAAGACCAGTAAGAAGAGTAATATTTTCATTAATTTGAAGTTGATATGAGTAAATAGCGCTTATCTGTGTATTAGAAAGAGCACCTTCTCCTTGCATATCGTTCAGAACTTGTAATCCAATTCCTCCATGAAGAAGTTCAACACCTTTGTCGTAAGAAAAACTAGTTGTTAAGTATGCTCCTTTTAAACTAGGCCACTGATTTCTGTGATTAAGCGATAGTCTTGGACAATTTGCAGATCCGGCCATTGCAGGGTTTAAATATATAGGGTTTGCATAAAATTGGGTAAAAGCTGGATCTTGTGCATAAATATTTTGAAAGAATGCAAAAAGAATTATCGTTATGTAAGAACAAACTTTTGTTGTATTAAACATGTCAAAAATTAAAATCAAAATAATTTACAATTATACGACATTTTTTCAAATACTACGAAAGTTTTAACCAGGTATTATATATATAAGGATAAGTTTTTTTATATTTGATAATTAAATTTATGAATTTTAATTCTTTTATAATATTAATTTCAAAAAAATTTAGTTTATTAAAAATATAAAGCCTTTTTTCTTTCTCTATTTACTAATTATATTTTTACCAATCAATGCTCAAATTATTGAGAAAATCAAATTAGATTGGGATAATAATTTAACATTCAAAGACTGTTTTTTAGATAATACTCAATCAGATTTGCCCTATTTCAAAAAAAAATATGAGTTACCTAAAAATTTCAAAAATCTAAAAATTTCAATAAATGATGAGAAGTTTTCCAAATTAGTAAGCTTAGATCAAGTATTTAATTCTAAAAAATATCTTAAATCAAATGTAATTTATGTAAAGAAAACTCCTTTTTTAATTGTTGATTACTATCCATATAAAAATCAGAATATTATTGAGAGTTTTATTATTAATATTACCTATGATATTGAAAAGATAGAATCAAAAAAAAATAAATCCATAAATTCAGTTCTTTCAGATGGAACATGGTACAAGATTCAAGTTACAAATAATGGTATTCATAAAATAAATTACCAATTCCTTGAAAATATTGGAATTGAATTATCTGAACTTAATCCAAAAAAAATTAAATTATATGGAAATGGTGGAGGAATGTTACCTGAGGATAATTCTATGTTTAGATATTCAGATTTACATGAAAATAAAATTTACATCCACGGTGAAGATGATAATGAGTTTAATGAAGAAGATTTTATTCTATTTTATGCTCAAGGTGCTAATTCAAGTTATACTGATTCTAGTGGATTTTTTCATCATCAAACAAATATTTATGAAAATAAAAACTATTACTATTTAACTGTGAGTGATTCAAATGGTAAAAGAATACAACTTACTGATGAAATTACAAGTTATAATTATGAGGTTAATTATTTCACAAAGTATGATTATCACGAGCTTGAATCAAAAAATTTATTTAACACAGGGAAACAATGGTTTGGCGAATATTTTTCAAATAATGAAGAATATAATTTTAATTTTAATTTTAAAAACAGAATTGAGACAGAACCAATATATATAAATGCAAGAGCTGTTGGTAGATCTAGTAATAATTTTGTCCTCGACTTTTTTGTATCTAACAACAAAATTTTATCGCTACCAATTTTCAATTCTTCAAATTTTTCCTCAATATTAGGAGAAACTCAAGAATCTAATCTTTTCTTTCATGATCAAAATAATCTTCAAATTAAAGTCTCATCAAATAATAATTTTAATATATCTTCATATGCATATCTTGATTTCATTGAGGTTCAAGCAAAATGTCAAATTGTTTTTGATGGCACTCAATTATTAATTACTGAACCTGAAACAGTTGAAAAAAAAAGAGTAACAAAATTTAATATAAATTCAGATTATGAACTATTTAATGTTTGGGATGTAACTGACCCTCTAAATGTAAATGAGATTTATATTTCAAATGATTATGATAATTTTATATCCATTACCGATTCATTAAAATTTTTTATAATTCACCATAAGAGCTTTAGTAATTATTTGATTCCAAATTTTATTTCAGAAGTTAGCAATCAAAATTTACATGCTCATCAACCTTCAGAATTGATAATTATAACTAATAAATTAATTTTAGAAGAAGCAAACAGACTTGCAAATTTGCATAGAATTAATGATAATATTTCTGTAAATGTTGTTACAACTGATCAGATTTATAATGAATTTAGTTCTGGAAAGCAAGATGTTACCGCAATAAGGTCATATATTAAATTATTGTATGATAAAGCTTTTTCTGAAGATCAACTACCAAAAAATGTATTACTATTTGGAGATGCTAGTTTTGACTACAAAGAAATTAATGGAGTTAGTAACCAAAATTTAGTTCCAACATTTGAATCAAGTTATTCATTAAAACTTGGTCCTTCTTATTGTTCTGATGATTTTTTCACCTTTTTAGATGACAATGAAGGATCTGAGGTTACTATGAGTACTGATGGTCAAGATATTGGAGTCGGAAGAATAGTTGTTCAAAATAAATCCCAAGCTTCCCAAATAATAAATAAGATTTCGAATTATATTTCAAATACCTCTTTTGGTGATTGGAGAACAAAAATTTGTTTTGTAGCGGATGATATTGATGATGAAAGTTGGGAGTTCAGATTACAAGAAAATATCGATAAAATTGCAAACTCAATAGATACCCAATACAATATTTATAATATTGATAAAATTTATTTAGATTCATATCAACAAGTCTCTTCATCTGGAGGTCAAAGGTATCCAGAAGCAAAAAAAGAAATCATCGAAAAAATTAATCAAGGATCCTTAATAATTCATTACTATGGACATGGAGGAGAAGTTGGTTGGGCTGAAGAGAGAATACTTGAATTAGACGATATTAACTCATTTGAAAATATAAATAATTTACCAGTTTTTGTCACCGCTACATGCGAATTTTCAAGGTACGATGATATTGAAAGAGTTTCTGCTGGTGAAAAAGTTTTATTAAATCCAATTGGAGGGGGTATTGCTCTTTTTACAACTACAAGAACAATTACTGAAACTGATGCTAAAAACTTGTCTTCAACATTTTATGATTATTCAATCCCAGAAAAATATGGTAAAAAACTTACTTTTGGAGAAATTTTAATGTTTTTAAAAAATGATTTAAATTCATCAAGTCTTAGTTCTTCAAATAAATTAAAATTTTCTTTATTAGGTGATCCTGCTCTTAAATTACCGATACCAAAAAATAAAATATTTGTCAACAATATATATAATTCAAATACCGGATTTGCAATTGATACTATAAATGCATTATCTAAGGTTCATATAGATGGGGCTATTACAGATGAAAATAATTTAATTTTGGATAATTTTAATGGATTTATGAAGGTCAAATTTTATGATAAACCGATATTTCTTCAAACTTTAAATAATGATTTTGAGTATTTAGATCCCTTCAATTATCAAATTCAAAAAAATATCATTTATTCTGGTAATGTGAGCGTTCATAATGGTCAATTTAATTTTGAATTTATGGTCCCTTTTGATATCTCATACAGTGACGGATTTGGAAAGTTTTCATTTTATGCTTTCAATGATTATAATGATGCCATTGGTTTTTTGGATAGCATTAATATTTTTGGAATTAATGAAGATGCTGATTTTGATAATGTAGGACCAAAAATTGAACTGTTCATGAATAATACCGACTTTACTGATGGAGGTATTACTGGTAGGGATCCAGTATTAATGGCTTTAATATCTGATGAATCGGGTATTAATACAACAGGAAATGGAATAGGACATGATATATCAATTATCTTGAATAATGATTCAGAAAATTATTCAATTTTAAATAGATTTTTCAACTCTGATTTAGATTCATATCAGAGTGGATCAGTTGAATACCCCTTTTATGATTTAAATGAGGGTAATCACAATTTAAAATTAAAAGCTTGGGATGTTTACAATAATTCAAACACTGCTGAAATAAATTTTCTTGTAATTGATAATCCAAATTTGATAATTAAAAATTTATATAACTATCCAAATCCATTTCGTGAGTTTACAAAAATTCACTTTGAATACAATCAACCAAGCGATGATTTGGATGTTAAAATTGAAATTTTTGATATTGATGGTAATTTAATTAAATCAATTAATTCAAAAATAACTCAGTCAGCATACGCAAATTCAGATTTCATGTGGAATGGCGACTCAAATTATGGAAATTTTGTCAAATCAGGTATTTATATTTTGAGAATAACAATAAACAATAATTTAAACAATAAAAAAACAAGCCTTTCTAATCAAATGATACTAATAAAGTGATTATATCGTTTATATTAATAAATTTGCTAAAAAAATAAAAATGAAAAAAAATCAATTCTTAGTTCTATATTTAACATTTTTTGTTATCCTGAATAATTTTGCTCAAGATTTGCCGAATACAAATTCTGATTATGTAAATCAATTAAATACGATTTCCACATCTGTTCCATTTTTAATAATTGCCCCAGATTCTAGATCTGGAGCAATGGGAGATGTTGGAGTTGCGACTAATCCTGATCATAATTCTCTTCATTGGAATGCATCAAAATTTGCATTCATTGAGGAATCAAATGGCTTTTCTCTATCCTACACTCCATGGTTACAAGATTTAGTTCCAGAAATCAGTTTAAGTTACTTATCTGGCTTTAAAAGATTAAATTCTAGAAATACATTGGCTGCTAGTTTGAGATATTTTTCGCTAGGTGAAATACAATTTACTGATAATACTGGTCAGGAAATTTCCAAGTTTAATCCAAATGAGTTTGCAATTGACGGAGCGTATGCAATGAAATTGTCTGATAATTTTTCAATGGGATTAGCGATGAGATATATATATTCTAATTTAACAGGTGGAATAAGTACTCCTGGAGGCGGCGTCACGAAACCTGGTAAATCTTTTGCGACAGATTTATCTGGATATTTTAGGACCAAAGATTTTAATTTGAGTGAGAAAGATGCAAATCTAGCTTTAGGTTTTAATGTTTCAAATATAGGAAATAAAATAACCTACACTGATGGAGGTGAAGAACATTTTCTTCCAATGAATTTAAGAATTGGCTCAAATTTAAATGTCGAATTAGATGATTATAACTCTCTCTCGATTGCTTTTGACATAAATAAATTACTAGTACCAACTCCACCAGTTTATGATTCTATCGGGACAAATCCTGAAAATATAGTTGCAGGTAAAAATCCAAATGTTAGTGTACTTCAAGGAATTTTTCAGTCATTTAATGATGCGCCTGGAGGACTAAGAGAAGAATTGAATGAATTAATGTATTCAATTGGTGCAGAGTACTGGTATCAAAATCAGTTTGCTTTTAGGGGAGGTTATTTTCATGAACATCAAAATAAAGGTGCAAGAAAATATTTTACTTTGGGAGCAGGTTTAAGAATGAATGTATTTTCATTAGATATGGCTTTTTTACTCCCAGCTACTAGAGGAGTTAGAAGTCCTCTAGCTAATACATTAAGATTTACAATGCTATTTGATATGGAAACTTTGTATGATACCAATAAATTATAAGTCTTATGAAATTTAAAATAGGTTTTGGCTATGATGTGCATCAGTTGAAAAATCATTGTAAATTAATGATAGGTGGAGTTGAGGTTCCTCATTCTAAAGGTTCATTTGGTCACTCAGATGCTGATGTTTTGATACATTCAATATGTGATGCAATTCTTGGTGCATCTAATTTGAGAGATATTGGATTTCATTTTTCTGACAAAGATCCTAAATTTAAGGGTATTGACAGTAAAATTTTATTATCCAAAACAATAAGTTTGATAAAAAATAAAAATTTTTCAATAGGAAATATAGATACAACGATTGTTCTTGAAAAACCAAAAATTATTAATTTCATTCCGAAAATGAAATCTATACTATCAAAATTATTGGATATATCTATTGACGACATATCAATTAAAGCTACTACTTCAGAAAAAATGGGTTTTATCGGAAATGAAAATGGAATTTGTGCTTATTCCGTAGTATTGATTTATAAAAATTGATTATATGGAAAAAAAAAGTATAACTATTAATTATCAAATATTGTTATCAGATGAATTAAATCAAATACAGAAGAAAATAGTTAATTCTTCTTTATCAGCTCTAAAAAGTTCATATAGCCCATACTCTAAATTCAAAGTGGGTGCTTCAGTTTTATTAAATAATGGTAAAATTGTAAGTGCATCAAATCAAGAAAATATTTCTTTTCCTTCGGGACTTTGTGCTGAAAGAATCGCATTATTCGCCTCTGGTTCCTCTTATCCTAGTAAAAAAATTTTAAGTTTGGCAATATCTACTGAATACAATTTTAAATCTGATGATATAATAATTACCCCTTGTGGAGGATGTAGACAAGTAATGATTGAATATGAAAAAAAGCAAGGAACAAAAATTGAGGTTTTAATCAGAAATTTCAATAAAAAAATTTTAAAGTTTGAATCTGTTGAAGATTTAATTCCATTTCCATTTGATGTTGATTTATCTAAAAATTTTTAGCTGAATCTGAAAACTAATTGTTAAATTTGTCAAAAAAAATAATGTCAAAATTAAATTTTAATAAAGAAACGTATATCAATTGGTATAAGGATATGCTGCTTTGGAGAAAGTTTGAGGACAAAGCTAGTGCTTTATATATTCAACAAAAAATTCGTGGATTTTTACATCTTTATAACGGTCAAGAAGCAATTTTAGCCGGTTCAGTTTATGCAATTGATCCAAAAAAAGATAGAATGATTACAGCATACAGGGATCATGTTATGCCCATTGCAATGGGATTAGATCCAAAAAAAGTTATGGCTGAACTTTACGGAAAATCTACAGGATGTTCAGGAGGTAAAGGAGGTTCTATGCATATGTTTTCTAAAGAACATAATTTTTTTGGCGGTCATGGAATAGTTGGTGGGCAAGTTCCGTTAGGTGCTGGTATTGCTTTTGCTGATAAATATAATAACATTGATGCTGTTACACTTTGTTTTATGGGAGATGGTGCAGTAAGACAAGGAGCGGTTCATGAAACATTCAATATGGCGATGACATGGAAACTTCCAGTTATTTTTATTTGTGAAAATAACGGATATGCAATGGGGACATCCGTTGAAAGAAGTGCCAATCATTCACATATTTGGAAATTAGGATTATCCTATGAAATGCCTTGCGAACCTGTTGATGGAATGGATCCTGAAAAAGTGGCAAAAATTGTAAAAAAATCTGTTGACTTTGCAAGAAAAGGAAATGGGCCAAGTTTCCTTGAGATGAAAACATACAGGTACAAAGGACATTCAATGTCAGACGCTCAGAAATATAGAACTAAAGATGAAATTTCTGAATATCAAAAAATTGACCCATTAAACAAAGTTTTAGAAATGATTAAAAGAAATAAATGGGCTAGTGACAATGAAATAAGTCTCATTCAGGATGAAGTTAAAAATACAATAAAAAAATGTGTTGAATTCTCAGAAAATTCAAGTTTTCCTGAATCTTCCTCTTTATATGAGAACGTCTACGATCAAAACTATCAATTTATTAAAGATTAAATTTAAAATATTATGGCTGAAATTGTAAGAATGCCAAGACTAAGTGATACAATGACTGAAGGTACTGTTGCAAAATGGCATAAAAAAGTTGGCGATAAAATATCTGAAGGTGATCTCCTTGCTGATATTGAAACTGATAAGGCGACAATGGAATTTGAATCTTTTCAGGAAGGGGTTCTTCTTTATATTGGAGTTGAAGAATCAAAAACAGCGGAGGTTGACTCAATACTTGCTATTCTTGGTGATGCTGGAGAAAATATTGATGAAATTTTAAAAAATGATTCTGCTACAACAAGTAATGATTCAAAGGAACCTTTGGTAATTAAAGATGATGAAGATAACCCATCAGATCTATTTGAACAATCAAAAAAAATAACAGTTGATAACAAACAAAATTCAAAAATTGAAAGTAATTTTGAACCACAAGTTAACGATCTAGAATCATCATCAGCACTTCAAAGAAAGAAAGTCTCTCCCTTAGCAAAAAAAATGGCAAAAGATAAAGGAGTTGATTTAAATTCACTACAAGGAAGTGGAACATACGGTAGAATTATTAAAAGAGATATTGAAAAAATTAACTCAACTTTATCAGGTCTCAATAATAACATTGGGATTACTCATGAAAAATTTCAAGAAATTCCTCTTTCTCAAATGAGAAAAACAATTGCTAAAAGATTAGCTACCTCAAAATTTTCTGCTCCACATTTTTACCTTTCAATGACTATAAATTGTGATAAATTAGTCGATACACGAAATAGTATAAATGCTAAGAAAAATACTAAAATTTCATTTAATGATATTATTGTTAAAGCTGTCTCTTTAGCTTTAAGAGAGAATCCAAATATAAACTCATCCTGGTATGATGATAAAATAAAAATTAATGATCATATTAATATTGGTATTGCAGTTGCTGTTGATGATGGTCTATTAGTTCCAGTAGTTAGGTATACCGACACAAAAAATATATTCCAAATATCTTCTGAAATTAAGACATTTGTCAAAAAAGCTCAAGATAAAAAACTTACCCCAAGTGATTGGGAAGGTAGTACTTTTACGATTTCTAACCTAGGAATGTATGGTATAGACGACTTTACTGCAATTATTAATTCTCCTGACTCTTGTATTTTAGCTGTTGGAGGTATAAATGATCATCCTGTTATTAAAAATGGAAAAGTTATTCCAGGTAAATTAATGAAATTAACTTTATCATGTGACCATAGAGTTGTTGATGGTGCAACTGGAGCTTCATTTTTAAATACATTAAAAGCTTTTCTGGAAAATCCAATCACAATTTTTGTTTAGTATATGATTTCAGTCCCGAAATATATTGAAAACACAAAAAATTATTCTCCCTCTCTAACTGTTGATGAAATAGTCAAAAAATATGATTTAAATAGAATTTCTGTTCTTTGGAACAATGAAAATAATTACGGTTTTTCAAAAAAAATAAATAATAATATTAAATTATCAGATTTTCAATTAAATCGATATTTCGACCCTCTAAATATTCAATTACGAGCAAAAATTTCAAGTTTTTATAATCTCAGTATTGACAATGTTATTATTGGTAATGGATCAGAGGGGTTACTTCAGAATGTAATTAGATCTTTTTGTTCATTTGATGACGAGGTATTAACATTTAATGGAACATTTGTAATGATTTACCTTTGGTCCAACATTAATAACACAAGTTGTAAGAAATTAAAATTAAGTGAAAATTATAGATATGATATTAAAAAAATTATTAGTAATATCACAAAAAGAACTAAAATAATATATATTGCTAGTCCCAATAATCCAACAGGTCAAATAATTGAAAAAAATAATTTTCAAAAATTAATGACAATAATTCCCAAGAATATACTTGTTATTTTGGATGAAGCTTATTACGAATACGCAAAAGCTATAACTGATGAATATCCAAATAGTTTAGATTACGATTTTGAAAACCTAGTTATTTTAAGAACTTTTTCTAAAGCATATGGACTTGCAAGCTTGAGAATTGGTTATGCAATATCAAAAAAAATAATAATTGATTCGTTATTAAAAGTTAAATTAACGTTTGAAACTTCAATATTATCGCAAAAAATTGCTATGATGGCCCTAGATGACCAAGTCTTTATAAAAAATGTGACTAGAAATAATTCTATAGAATTGGAAAAATATTACCGATTTTTCAATGATAATAATATTAATTTTTTCAAGTCTTTTGGCAACTTTATAATGATAGATTTGGGCTCTGAAAAAAAATCTAACGAGTTATACCTTAAATTATTAAAAAAAGGAGTATTTGTTAGGCTTTTGAATGCCTTTGGATTAACTAATTGTTTAAGAATTACTATTGGAACTTCAGATGAAAATGACTATTGTATAAAAATATTTAAAGAAATTTTATCTAAATTATAGGGATATTCTTTTATCAATACTTTGCTCTAATGAAATTATTGTTTCAGTTCTCTGAATACTGGTAATCTGCTGAATTTTATCATTTAATATCTCTCTCATATGTTTAGTGTTTTTACAAATGATTTTTGCAAAAATACTATAAATCCCTGTTGTGTAGTGAGCTTCAACAACTTCTTTAATTTTATTAAGTTCGTTTATTACGTAATTATAATTTGATCCTTTTTCAAGATATATTCCTATGAATGAAGTCAAATCATATCCAATTTTTTCATGATTAATTTCTAGTTTAATTTTTTTTACTATTCCGTAATTCTCCATTTTTTTCATTCTTACATGAATTGTTCCAGTTGATACTATTAATTTTTTAGCTATTTCAGTGTAAGGAATTTTTGCATTTTTCATTAGAATTTCTAATATGCCTATATCTATATTGTCAAGTTTGTAAATTTTATCCATAATACAATTAAAAATTTAAAAATTTTATAATAAATAACCTTTTTTTTTATAAATAAAATAAAAATACAATTAAATAATTATATATTGTGTAAAATTTATAATTTTTTTTTATCTTTGAGGTATATTTAAAATTGTGGGGTGATGAAATTGGCAGACATGCCCTCCTGTCTCGAGGGTGGAGATAATGGATAAATCCTTTGACTAACAGCTCCGTGGAGGTTCGAGTCCTTCTCCTACAGCAAAAAAAGTGTTCATTTATGAACACTTTTTTTATAAACTGTAATTAAGTAAGATTGAAAATATTCTAGGCCCTAATAAAGATGCTGGTCTTGGACTCTGCTCGGTATTAAATATGTTATCAATATTGAATGACATCCAACTATCCTCATTGAGTCTATATCCTAGCCTAAGGTCAATTATCAATATATTTTTATTAAGCCTTTGCCATGCATCAGTTGTTCCAAGAAGTAAGTCAAATGCAGGACCTACAAAAGCATAGTCAATATTTTCCATTTTACTATTATATCTTATTGCGGATCCAAGCATTAACCTGTTTTTCTCGATATTAACATCAAATTTTGCTAGATTTCTATATCTATATTTTAAAATTGTTGATACTGAACTGTCAATACTTGTAGTTAAGTATGACACTGGAAAATTTCCTAAACTATTAGAAAAAGATTCATACTCTAAACTAGCATCTCTTATAACAGGTTTAGTGTAAGTGTAACCACCCAGTAGTTGAATCTCTGTTTCACCAATTTTACCTTCACCTGCAATAGATAATTCAATTCCTTTAATATTTGAATCACCTATATTTACTGACTTAAATCCTAACCCTGCTAAACCGGGATCAGTGGGTTCTCCCCAATAACCAAAACTAAATTCCATCATATCATAATAATTCATCAAAAATCCAGCTAAATCAATAAAACCCTTCCAATTTTTAATTTTTACTCCTTGTTTAATTCCAATTTCAGCACTATGGCCTGTTTCAGGGGAAAGATTTTCATTTGGATATATCTGCATTGGCCCAGTATTAAAATTTACATATCTTTCAATCATTGAAGGTATTCTTATTCCTTCGCCATATGATCCTCTTACAAAAGTACCTTCTCCCAACTTATAATTTATTCCTCCTCTGAAAATAACTTTATTAATTTTTTCTCCAGATAAGTTAAAATTTTCAAATCTAGATCCCAATGAGATATTTAATCTATTTTTTTTATAATCAAATTGACTGTAAATTGAATTGTTAATATATATTTTACTACCATACACTTTACCATCTCTTCCTCTGTCAAATTTGAAAGTGTATCCACTGGTATTAGTTAAATTTTCATTAATTTTTTTTTGAATTTGAAAGTCAGTAAAAATAACACTTGAAAAGGTAGATGAATCAGCAAATAAAATATTTGCACTAATATCATTAAAATCAAATCCTCTCATATCTCTGTAAAAAAGTCTAGAATTTAATGTATATTTTAGATTTCTTTTTTCATTATTAATTACGAGAAAGGGATCCAACATTAAATATGAGTAGTCATAAAAAGTAGGATCATTATCCAGAGCTCTATATGCTAAAGTATCATGTTGCCAAATTACTGGATCACAAATTTTGCTTCTCATTAGAGTTAATCTGGCACCATATTTTGATCCAGGTTTATTTTTTATATATTTTGTTTTACTAAGGTTTATTCTTGCTCTTCTGCTATTGCCATTTTCAATAAAACTTTCATCCTCAAATAGATTTAATGAAAAAACAAAATCAGAATTATTTTTTTTATGGCTATGTAAAAAAGATGTATTAGTTAAAGATTGATAATTTCCTTTATACCAATTCAAAGATTTTCTTTTTGGTTTATCATATATTGAATGAGTAATTGTTAGTTTATTTAGTGGTTTTGATGTAGGATAGGCAGTCCTAATATTTATAGTACCATTTAATGCAGAAGAGCCAAATAAAACCGATGAAGCTCCTTTAATAACTTCAATTTGAGAAATATTTTCCATAGGAATTAATTGCCATTCCGCACCAGCTCTGTCACTATTCAATATTGGTATACCATCAACCATTACCATTACTCTTGAACCAGCACCATAACTCCAACCACTACCACTTCTTATATTTGCTTGACCATCAACAATATGAACTGATGGGGATTGAGACATTGTTTTATCCAGAGAGGTTGCGGATTTATTTTCAATTAAACTAGGTTTAATCACATCCATTGATACAGTAACTTCTTCAATTTTTTGTTCAAATTTACCAGCACTAACAACTACGGTGTTAATTAGTTCAGATGCATATTTTAAAATTGGATTAAATTTGAAAACTGTATCATTATACAAACAAATTTCAGTCTCTAAAGTTTCGTAACCAATATATTGGAATTTTATTTGATGGCAACCATCAGGTAAACTTATTGAATAATCTCCATTAAAATTTGAGGTAGTTCCAAGACTTAAGTTATTCTTAACTGAAATATTAACTCCAATTAGTGATTCTGTTTCTTCATTATAAACTACACCTGAAATTTTATTTTGACATAATAGATATGAACTATTTAAAGTTATTAAAAATATAAATATTATATTTTTCATTTAATTTAATTTTAAAAATTACCAGAAATTCTAAATGAATAAAATCTTGGTGCCCCAATTGATCCAGGTCTTAGTTGATATTCTCTATTTAAGAGGTTTTCAACTAAGATTTGGATTGAATAATTTTCTAAAAAATCGTAAGATAATCGAAAATTTATTAAAAAATCCCCTCGTTTAAATTTTTTTCTTGACAATTTTATTCCCATATCCTCAATATTTGCATTTGCAAGTGTGAATATATCTAGTATTTCCGAATTAAATGCTCCACTTTCAAAGAGCCAATCAATATTTTTCATAAAAGAATTGTATCTTATGTGAGTTCCAATTGATAGCTTTTTATAATTAATTTCAAGGTCTAGTTTCGCCAAATGATTATATCTATATTTTAGTATATTATTGTTCGGATTGGAACTAGTTGAAAAATATGATAATTCACTTCTTGCTAGTTGAGGAATTATTGATGCTATACTGGACGGAATATTACCATCTGAAAGTAAATTTTCTACCAAAGACTCAAGTCTGTTATTAAAGTTTCCGTATACATAATTAGGATTTACTGATTGAGGTAGTGAATATGTATAGCTTAGTCTGGTAGTAAAGTTTATATTATCAAATTTATAATTAGAGTTAACTGAAAAATCAAATCCGCTAATTTTTGTATCTCCAATATTTATAGGTTTAAGACCAATACCAAGTGGATTTAGTCTAGTTGAATCACCCCACAACCCAAAACTCAGTTCAATCATATCATAATATCTCATTTGATAAATACATAAATCTAGATAGGTGATTGAATTTTTTTTCTGAATTTTATATTTATAACCTAATTCAGCCGAATATCCACTTTCAGACTTTAAATTTTCATTAGAGAAAATTGATATTTGTCCAGCATCTCTTTCATAGAATAATTCAAATAATGATGGAAATCTGTAACCTTGACCAATTGATGCTCTGAAGAAGTTTTTTTCATTAACTGAGTAATTAAAACCAGATCTAAGTACAGGTTTTCCATATTTTTTACCAATATTGTATTCTTCATATCTCATACCCAAGTTAAACTTTAATCTACCTATATTTTTGTCATATTGAGAAAAAAATGAGTAATTATTTCCAAATTTATTCTTTTTGAAAGAATTTGATATTCCAATAATATGATTATAATTTAAACCAACATTTAAAGTAGCATTTTTTAAGAATTTTTGGATTAAATATTCAGAATATATTGTTGAATAGTTATTAATTTTATCTTTTGAATTTGGCTCAAAATTAGTATTTAAAAATCTACTTGAAACAGATAATTTAATATCTCTTTTATTATTGGTATATTGAAATTTTGGAGCTAAATTAATTTCTCTGCTCTGAAAAGTACTATAATTTTCATCACTAAAAGGATTATAACCATTAATATTACTTTTGTATAGGAATCCATCTTCTTCTTGAAAATCCATAAAAGAACTTTTTAATTCAAAGTTAACATTAGGATTATTTTTTGATTTGTGTTCTAAATTGAAATATATTCTTAATCTCTCCTCTCCAAGATGGTGAATATTTAATGAAGTATCAATATCGGTGCTTATTAATCCCATATAGCCAAAATCCTTGTGAAATTGAAGTCCAAAATCATAGTAAAAATTTTTAATTTTGTTTGAATGATTAAAATTTAATCCATATTGTTTTGGGTTGTCAACATAATCTTCCCACCAGTTTAGTGAATTTCTTTTTGCTTTACTATATTGTCCATAATAACTTGAAAAATTTGTTTTAGGAATTTCTGTTTTTTTTTTACTTATAATATTGACTATACCATTTAAAGCAGAAGAACCAAAAATAACTGATGAGGCCCCTTTAATAATTTCAATTCTTTCAATATTTTCTGCTGGAATTAATTCCCATTGAACAGCACCAGTAATTGAATTTATAATTGAAATTCCATCAAGTAAAACTAAAACCCTTGATCCCGCTCCATAGCTCCATCCACTACCTCCTCGAATATTTATTTGGCCATCAATAATATTAACACTTGGAGCCTGAGATATGCTATTTTCAATATTATAATTGTGTTGGTTATAAATATAATTACCTTTAATAACATCTAATGAAATACTTAAATCTTCAATTTTTTTTTCAAATTTATTTGTACTTACAGTTATAGTCTCTAATTCAAAATTTTTTGGATTTAAAAATAATATCAGTGTATCATTAACATTACTAAAATATTTTGAGAGATCCTCATAAGAGATATGTTTTAATTTAAGATTAAAATTTCTAGAATCTAAAAATAATTCGAAGAAACCCTTTGAGTCACTAAAAGTGCTTAAATCATTATCAATAAATACCTCCGCGTTTATAATTGGAGTATCATTAATATAATTTTTCACTTGACCAACTATTTGAATTTGAGAATATAAATTGCAATTTAAAAGAAAGATAAAAGGATATAAATATTTAACCATCGTATTAAATTATTCATTCACAAACATATTTGTAATTTACAAAAATGAAAAATATTGTTAATTTTTTTTTTTTTTATAAATTGCTACGAATTATGATTAAAATCGTAATTAAATTATAACTGGCAAATATCAAAATTATTTTGGAAATTTAAAATATATAAGATGTCTACAAAGTTCAAAAATTTCATAAGCAATCAAATTAAAAGATTTCCTCATCAACCCGAATTTGTTCAAGCAGTAAGCGAAGTTGCAGAAAGTGTTATTCCTTTTACAAGTGAAAATAAAAAATATGATAATATGATTTTAGAGAGAATGATAGAACCTGAGAGAATGATTATTTTTAGAGTACCTTGGTTGGATGATAATAATAATATAAAAATTAACAGAGGTTTTAGAGTTGAGATGAATAGTGCAATCGGTCCATATAAAGGTGGTTTAAGATTTCATAAAAATGTTAATTTAGGTATATTAAAGTTTTTAGCTTTTGAACAAGTGTTTAAAAATAGTTTGACTTCTTTACCACTTGGTGGAGGAAAAGGAGGATCTGATTTTGATCCCAAAGGAAAATCAGAAAGCGAAATAATGAGATTCTGTCAAAGTTTCATGAATGAATTATTTAGGCACATTGGACCATTTACTGACATACCTGCAGGTGATATAGGAGTAGGTTTGCGAGAAATAGGTTTTATGTTTGGACAATATAAAAAATTATCTAATGAATTTTCAGGAGTTATAACAGGAAAAGGGATAGGATGGGGAGGTTCACTTATTAGACCTGAAGCAACCGGATATGGAAATGTTTATTTTGCTGAAGAAATGTTAAATACCAATGGTGATGGATTTAAAAATAAAAAAATTGTAATATCAGGTTCAGGTAATGTAGCCCAGTATTCATGTGAAAAAGCCATTGATCTTGGAGCTAAGGTTCTTACCATGTCTGATTCATCTGGTTTTATTTATGATAAACAAGGAATCAATTTAGAAAAATTAAATTTTATTAAATATTTAAAAAATATTAAACGTGGAAGAATTAGTGAGTATGCAAATGAGTATAAATCAGATTTTTTTGAGCATAAAAAACCCTGGTCAGTAAAGGGTGATATTATTCTTCCTTGTGCAACTGAGAATGAATTAAATTTTGAAGATGCTAAACTTATAGTTAAAAATGGGGTATTGTGTGTTAGTGAAGGAGCAAATATGCCATGTAATTCAGAAGCTATAAAATATTTTCAGCAAAAAAAAATATTGTACGCTCCGGGAAAAGCATCAAATGCTGGCGGAGTAGCAGTATCTGCTCTTGAGATGTCTCAAAATTCAATAAGATTTGAGTGGTCAAGAGATGAAGTTGACAACAAGCTAAAAGAAATAATGAAGAATATTCATGATTGTTGTGTTTTGCATGGTAAAAATAAGTCTGACATAGATTACGTAAAAGGAGCAAATATTGGAGGATTCATTAGAGTTGCTGATGCTATGTTAGCTCAAGGAGTAGTTTAATATAAATATCATTTTATGAAATTCAATGACTTTTTAAGGAACGAAATAAATAAAATTTCCAGTACTGGTTCTTTTAAGAAAGAAAGAATTATACTTTCTCCTCAAAATTCAATAATTAAAACTAAGGATTCTGATGAAGTTATAAATTTTTGCGCAAATAATTATTTAGGACTATCCTCAGATCCAGATTTGATATATATTTCTAAAAAATATCTAGATTCTCACGGTTATGGATTATCATCTGTAAGGTTTATATGTGGTACTCAGGATATTCATAAAGAATTAGAAAAAAAAATTTCGAACTTTTTATATATGGAAGATGCCATCCTTTATGCGTCAGCTTTTGATGCTAATGCAGGATTATTTGAAACATTATTATCAGTTGAGGATGCAATAATATCTGATGAATTGAACCATGCATCAATAATTGATGGAATAAGATTATGTAAAGCAAAAAGATATAGATACTTACATGGAGATATGCAAGACCTAGAAAAGAAATTAATTGATTCTAAATCAAGTAGATTTCGATTAATTGCAACAGATGGAGTTTTTTCAATGGATGGTGATATAGCTAAATTGGATAAAATATGTAAGCTTGCAAAAAAATATGATGCACTAGTAATGGTTGATGATTGTCATTCCACTGGTTTAATAGGAGAAAAAGGGAGGGGAACGCATGAATTTTGCAATGTTGTTGGAAAAGTTGATATAATAACTGGAACTTTTGGTAAAGCCTTAGGTGGGGCAATTGGAGGATTCACTTGTGCTAAAAAGGAAATTATTGAAATCTTACGGCAAAAGTCAAGACCATACTTATTTTCTAATTCTCTTCCACCCTCAGTTGTAGCTCCAGTTGTAAAAGTTATTAGTGATTTAGAATCATCCACTATTTTAAAAGATAAATTATTAAAAAATACAATAATGTTCAGAGAAGGAATGAAATCAGCAGGATTTAAAATTAGTGAAGGTATTCACCCGATTGTTCCCATAATGATAAACGATTCTAATCTTTCTCAGATTTTTGCAAAAAAATTATTAGATTTAGGTATTTATGTAATTGGTTTTTGTTATCCTGTAGTTCCCAGAGATAAAGCAAGGATTAGAGTTCAAATATCTGCTTCACATTCGAAGGAACAAATTTTGATTGCTGTAAATCGTTTTAAAAAAGTTGCAAAGGAATTGAAATTTCTTAAATAATTTGATATTAAATTAAATCTTTTTGTTGGAAAATATTATAAAATTAATAAATCAGCAACTAATATTTTGCACTATTTATAGAGTTTTATTACTTTCAGACAAAAAAAATCAAAGATTGAAGGATAATTGATTATGAGTTTTTTGATTTTTTGTTATCTTTAACCTCCCAAAAAAATAATGCAAAGAGAAAGAATGCATTTTATGAAAAAGAATTTATGCATATTTTTTGTTACACTGAGTACATTTGTTTTTGCTCAACAGGACCCTCAGTTTTCATTAAATATGTTTAACATATACTCAGTAAACCCTGCTTTTTCAGGGACTTACGATCAATTTAAGGCTCTTGCAATACATAGGAGTCAGTGGGTTGGTTTTGGTCCTGGGGCTCCTGTTACTCAACATGTGAGTGTAGAGGCTCCAGTTTATGCTTTACATGGTGGAGTTGGTGTAAGTGTTTTGAACGATCAGGTGGGTAATGAATATAATAGAGGTATTAGCCTCTCATATGCTTATCAAACTAAGTTGTCAAAAAAATCAGAACTTGGTGTTGGTTTAAGTATAGGATTTGTAGATGTTGGTTTTGATGGTGATTGGTTGACACCTCAAAATGATCAAGGTCAAAGCGATCCATCTATACCTGCTTTGGGTTCAAATGATGTTGTACCTGACCTTGGATTGGGAGTTTATTACAGGATGAAGGATTTTTTTTTAGGTTATTCAATGACCCATGTTAATCAGTCTGAAGCTGAATATGATGGTGTTTATTTTCAATTGAGAAAGCATCACTACTTAACAATGGGTTGGAATAATAATGTGAATAATGAATTAGTATTAAGACCATCGTTTCACATTAAAACAGATGAGGTATCTACCCAGATTGATTTTAATGTAAATGCTGAATACGGAGAAAATCTATGGGGAGGAGTTACTTATAGGTTAGATGACGCTGTTGTTATAATTTTGGGATATGATATTAATGAAAATATTAAATTTGGATATGCATACGATATCACAACTTCAGATTTAAAGTCTGAATCAAGTGGTTCGCATGAAATTTTATTAAGATATTCTTTTAAAATGCGTCCTAGAGGAAAAGTTCCTACGCATTACAGGAATATCAGATATAATTAAGAGTATAAGAGAATTAGTTTATTATTATTTTTTATAAAAATTAAGAAGATGAAAAATATAATTATTTTTGGATGTGTAATTGTTGGTTTTTTTTCAAGCTGTGGATCTTCATCTAATGGAGAGTTAGTTGGAATTCAAGACCTAACTGAGTTTCACCCAACTGATCCCTATGGAATGGTCAGAATACCCAAAGGAACTTTTTCAATGGGATCAAATGATAGTGATGTTCCATATGCTAGAACAACTCCTAAAAAGTTAGTTACTATGCATTCATTTTTTATGGATCAAACAGAAATTACAAATAATGAATACCGTCAGTTTGTTAATTGGGTTCGAGACTCTATAGCAAGGAAGATGTTAGCTGAGGCAATGGTTGAAGGTTATGAGTATATAGAAGAAAATGCTGATGGAGATTTTCTTGAAAATCCTTATCTAAATTGGGATATTCCAATTGAATGGGATTCTGATAATGAGGAAATCACTATGGCTCTTGAAGATTTATATTTAAGACCTGAAGAGAGATTAAATGGATTCAAAGAATTCGACTCTAGACTATGGAGTTATAAATACTCTTGGATTGACAAATCCTCTGCTTCCAAAAAAGCAAATAGATTTGACAGAGAATCAAGAACTTACAGAGAAGGTTACTCAAGACAAGGTTTAGTAAAAGAAGAGGAAGTTTATGTATATCCAGATACTCTTGCTTGGATGCATGATTTCTCATATACATTCAACGAACCAATGTTTGATACATATTTTTGGCATCCAGCATATGGTGAATATCCTGTTGTTGGAGTAAACTGGAATCAAGCTAAAGCGTTTTGTAACTGGAGAACTAAAATTAGATTTGAATTACTTTCTCCATATGAAAGAAAATTTGATACAGAATATAGATTGCCTACAGAGATAGAATGGGAGTATGCTGCTAGGGGTGATAAAGACAATTCAATATATCCTTGGGGAGGACCTTACTCTAGAAATAGTAAAGGTTGTTTTTTAGCTAATTTTAAACCTATAAGAGGTAATTATATTGCAGATGGATATCCCTATACAGCTCCATCAGTTTCATATTGGGCCAATGATTATGGTTTATATAATATGGCAGGAAATGTCTCTGAATGGACTGAGACTCCATTTGAACCTTCAGCTTCGATATTTGTTTCAGATATGAATCCTTTTTTCAATTATGATGCTGGTCCAGATGAACACCCTATGCTCAAAAGAAAAGTTATCAAAGGTGGTTCATGGAAAGATATTGGAGCTTTTCTTCAAGTTGCTGCAAGAGATTATGAATATCAAGATACTTCAAAGTGTTACATTGGATTTAGATGTGTAAAAACATATTCTGGTGTTGAAAATGTTGATTTTGGATATTAATTATTAATTTAAACTTTAAAATATGAGTTTTTTAGAAAGTAAGAAAGGAAAAAATTTTATGTCAAAGCTTTATGGAATTGGAGCTGCAATAGTAATTTTAGGGGCTTTGTTTAAAATACAACACTGGACTGGTGCCGATGAAATGTTAATAGTTGGTTTAGGGACTGAGGCAATCATATTTTTTGTTTCTGCTTTCGAAAAACCACCCAAAACTTACGATTGGTCTCTAGTTTACCCAGAACTGGTTGATAGTTCTGAAGAAAATCCAGTAAGAGAACTTGATAGTATGCTTGTTAAAGCTAAAGTTGATTCTGAACTAATCAGTAGCTTAGGAGTTGGGTTAAGAAAAGTTAACGAAGCTGCCAATGGTTTAGGTTCTATAGTTGATATTGCAGACAGTACAAATAAATATAGTACAGAGGTTGATAATGCAGCAAAAAACCTACAAAATATCAATTCTTTATATGAAGCTCAAATTAAATCTTCTACTGATCAGACTCAAGCTTCAATTGACATGGCATCAAAAATGGCATCTTCAATAACTGAAGCAGAACAAATGAAAGATGAATTAGCTTTATTAAGTAAAAATTTAAATGCGCTGAACAGTGTATATGGAAATATGTTAAATGCAATGAATGCAATCAAAAAATAAATTTTTAATTATAATTTTTAATAAAAATGGCATCAGGTAATTTATCCCCAAGACAAAGAATGATAAATATGATGTATTTAGTTTTAACTGCATTGTTAGCACTAAATGTTTCTAAAGACATTTTGAAAGCTTTTAAAAAAGTTGAATCCTCATTGTCCTCTGCTGTTGAAAACATTGATTCTCAAAATCAGCAAATGTACTTAGAATTTGAAAAAGCTGCTCAAAATAACCCACTTAAAGTAGCTGAATGGAAGGAGAAAGCTTTTAAAATAAAATCTGAGTCAGAAATACTAGTCAAACATATTTCTTTATTGAAAGATACCTTAATTGAAAAGACTGGTGGCTATGATGATAAAGGTGAGTTGTCTGGAATGGACAATTTAGAAAAAGTTGCCAATGAGATGTTTAAAGCTCCTCAACAAGGAATAAAGTTAAAGAATAAAATTAATTCATTTAGATCAAAAATTCTCTCTATACCCTCCGTAAGTGAAAATAATGATCTTAAAACTTTAATTGAGAATACCCTCAACACTGATGATGTTAAGTCTAATAAAAGTGTTATTTCATGGGAACAAGAAACTTTTGGAAATTTTCCTTTGATTGCTGTCTTGACATTTTTGACAAAATTACAAGGTGATATTGTCACAATTGAGTCTAAAACTGTTGATTTTATCAGAAAAAACATCGGTGCTGATGATGTCAAATTTTCTAATGTGGAAGCTCAAGTAATTTCTCCAAAGAATTATGTAATGGAGGGTGACAGTTTTAAAGCATCTATTTCTTTAGCTGCCTTTGATAGTACATCTTCTCCAATGGTAATTGTTACAAATAAATTTTTAAATGATTCAACTGCTGATTATTCTCAGGCTGATACTATTAGTGTATCATATAACGGTAAAGGAATATATTCAGTTCCTGCCAAAAATATTGGAGTTCAAAAAAGAGCTGCAAAAATTTTAATTAATACCGACAATGGAATTGATGAGTATGAACGATTTTTTGAATATCAAGTTGCTCAAGCAATGGCTGTTGTTTCGCCAACTAAAATGAATGTTTTCTACAGGGGAGTTTCTAACCCCATTGATGTGTCTGTTCCCGGTTTTTCTCCACAAGATCTTGAAGTCTCTGGACAAGGAGTTAAAATTAAAAAAAATAAACCTGGAAAGTACGAAGCTACAGTTCTTCAAAATACCAAGAAAATTGCTAAAATTATCGTTAAAGCTCAGGGAAAAAAAATTGGCAAACCTATTGAATTTAGAATAGATAGAATTCCTCCTCCTAATGCGAGTATAAACGGTAAAAGAGAAGGTAGGATGTCTAGAGCACAACTAAGCAGAGCTCAAGGTATAGCTTCTAAGTTAACAAATTTTCCTTTTGATTTAAAGTATAAAGTTATTTCTTACGAATGTAAAATGAAAGTTGGAGAGTTTAAAAAAACTTTTAAGAAAAAAGGGAATAAGTTTGACATTGAAATAAAAGAAAAAATAAAAAAATTAAAACCCGGTTCTGATATTACTTTCCAAGCTATAAAAGCGAAGGGGCCAGATGGAGTTAAGACTTGTCCACCAATTGTATTAACAGTTCAATAAAAATAATATTATGAAAAAATTAAACTTTATTATTTTATCAATTTTTTGCTTAAATATATATAATCAGCTAATTTCTCAAACTAATGTTTTAGAGTATAATCCCAAACCTTTACCAGAAGACGGTCATTCTTATGTGACTCACTCTAATTTTAAAAATCGTGTACTCGATTATCCATTTGTTAGAGAGGATGATATCTTATGGACTAAAACTTATGTATCCCAAATTGATCTTAGAGAAAAAGTTAATCAACCACTATTTTTTCCAGTTGTCCCGGTATCAATTGGTGGAGGAAAATTTAGAAGTAATTTATCACAAATACTTTTAGATGCTGTAAAATCAGGACAAATTACTGCTTATGATGACACACCAGAGGAATATTTTTCTGAAATTGTAACACCTCAGGAACTTGAAGCTCTACTTTTTTCAGTTGATTCAACTGAAGAAGAAAATTTAGATACCGGGGAATTAGAATTAATCATTGATACTTTGACTGTCCAAAATACTGATATCAAGGCTTATTATGTTATTGAAGATAAATTTTTTGATAAAAAAAGATCTGTTTTAGATTCAAGAATTATTGGTATAGCTCCAATTGCTGAGCTTATTAATAAAGAAACTTTTGAATTAGAACCCACAATACTTTTTTGGGTTTGGTATCCTGAAATTAGACAAATTCTTGCCAATTCTATTATGCATAATGATGAAGTTAAATTTACTGGTCCAAATCACATGACTTTTTCCGAATTTTTTGATAAAAGGTTATTTTCGTCAACTATCAGAAAAGAATCTAATATGTATGATAGAGCTATTTATGATTATAAAAAATCTGGAATGCAACAATTACTTGAAGCAGAAAGAATCAAGAATGATATTAGAAATCTTGAAAATGACATGTGGGAATATTAGTAACAATACACATTAATATTTAATTTTATGAGAAATTTTGAATATTTAGTTGTTGGTCAGGGTATTGCTGGAACAGTCCTGGGTTTTAAACTTTTACAAAAAAAAAAAAGTTTTCTTTATTGATCATGTAAGAAAATATACTGCATCAAAAATTTCTTTAGGTGTATTTAATCCAATTGCTTTTAGAAATTTATCTACTTATTGGAATATTGAAAATCAAATGAAATCATTAAAAATATTTTTAGATGATTTTGAAAAAGAATTTAATACTAAAATTTTCA
>CACDER010000018.1 GCA_902551855.1 uncultured Cryomorphaceae bacterium
TAATGTTAGAGTATACTATTGAAAAATAAATTAGTTTGGAGCTTAGTATTTTGTCAAATAATGAATTTATTTGAAATGAATTACTGGAAAAATTCACCAAATTATAATCAAATTTTTCATGATTTATTAAAACAATAGAAATTTGTAAAAAAAATATCAAATAATAAAAATTATTTTTTTTGAATATTGTTATCATAATTTAAATTATTAAATTTACTATATGAATGAAACTTTATATTTAATTGGTGACCTTTTTCAAACTAGTTTTAAATTAATTGAAATTTCAAAAAATATTCCAAATTTAATCTTATCAATTTCTGGATTTTTAATTTTGATTTTTTGTTCTAAAGTGGCAACTTCTAAAGATAATATTTGTAAGTAGTTTACAAATCAAAACCTATATCTCTCCTGTAATATTTCTTCTCAAATTTAATTATTTCTGAATTTTTTGATGAGATTTTTATTGCATCATTCATTGTTTTATCAATAGATGTTACTGAAATAACTCTCCCTCCAGTAGTGTATAAACTCCCATTTTTTGATTTAGTACCACCGTGAAATAAAATTGAATCAGATATTTTATTAGTATTTTCAATTAGTTTGTTAATTTCATATTTTTTCGGATAACCTCCTGATACAAGAAAAATGGTCGAAGCGAATCTTTCATCAATTTTAATTTGATAATTATTTAATTTTTTATTTTTAGTATGAATCAATAAATCTAGGAAATCAGAATTAATTCTTGGAAGAATTACTTGTGTCTCAGGATCTCCTAGTCTGACATTATATTCAATTACATAAGGTTCCTCATTAAATTTCATAAGCCCAATAAATAGAAACCCAGAATAATTAATTTTTTCTCTTTTAAGTCCAGCTATTGTTGGTAAAATTATTTTATTTTTAATTTTTTTAAAAAAGGATTTTTTAAGAAAAGGGACTGGAGAAATTGCTCCCATACCTCCAGTATTTAATCCAGAATCACCTTCTCCAATCTTCTTATAGTCTTTTGCACTAGGAAGAATGATATAATTCTCTCCATCTAAAATCAAAAATACTGATAATTCAATTCCATCTAAAAACTCTTCAATTATTACTTTTTTTGAGGAATCTCCAAATTTTTTATTTAATAACATTTCATTAATTTCAAATTTAGCTTTGGTGATGTCATCAAAAATTAAAACGCCTTTTCCTCCTGCTAACCCATCTGCTTTAATCACATAAGGTGGAGAAATTGAATCTAAAAATAATTTTGCTTCTTCAATTTCAGACTCATTGAATGACTTATATTTTGCTGTAGGAATATTATTTTTAATTAGAAATTTTTTTGCAAAATCTTTCGATCCCTCTAATTTAGAGCCTAATTTACTTGGTCCTATAAATATTATATTTTTTAAACTTAAATCATTCTTAAAAAAGTCACAAATACCATTGACTAGGGGGCCTTCTGGTCCAACGATAAACATATTAATTTTAAACTTTAAACATATCTTTTTGATGGATTCAAAATCATTGATTTCTGAATTTATATTTGTACCTAAATCCTTTGTTCCTCCATTACCAGGAACAAAATAAAGTTTATTTAGTTTATCACTTTGTTTAATTTTCCATCCAATAGCATGTTCTCTTGCTCCAGATCCTAAAACTAGGACATTTATTTTACAGGGGGATATTTCCATGTTTTTTTTTTGGTAAGTTTTCAACTTTATTTTTTAGCATATTAAGTGAGGTGATAATTTTATTTCTAGTTTCGTCAGGGTTAATAATTTCATCTATAAAACCTCTTTCTGCAGCAATGTAAGGATTTGCAAAAATATCACTATACTCTTTTTCTTTTTTCAAAATTTCATTAACAGGATCAGAGGAATTATTAATTTCTTTTTTAAAAATAATTTCAGCAGCTCCTTTAGCTCCCATTACTGCAATTTCAGCTGAGGGCCAAGCATAATTTATATCCGATCCAATATGTTTAGAATTCATTACATCATATGCGCCTCCATATGCTTTTCGCGTAATAATTGTAATTCTTGGGACTGTTGCTTCAGAAAAGGCATATAATAATTTTGCTCCATTAATTATTATCCCATTCCATTCTTGATCCGTTCCTGGAAGGAATCCAGGGACATCCTCAAAAACAATTATTGGTATATTAAAACAATCACAAAATCTCACAAATCTTGCTCCTTTAGTTGATGAATTATTGTCTAGTACACCTGCAAGTATAGATGGCTGGTTAGCAACAATTCCTATAGATGAGCCAGAGACTCTTCCAAAACCACAAATAAGATTCTCAGCAAAATTTTTATGAACTTCAAAAAAAGAATTATCATCAACTACTTGTTTGATTATTTCTTTCATATCGTAAGGAGCATTGGGATTCTCAGGAATAATTTTTTGAATGTTTAATTTTTTTTCACCACCCTCATAACTTACTCTAGGAACACTATCTTCGCAGTTTTGAGGTATATAATTTAACAATTTTTTAAGGTTATCTAATAATTCTAATTCATTTTGATAAGAAAAATGTGCAACACCTGATTTTCTGGAGTGAGTTTCTGCTCCTCCAAGTTCTTCAGCTGAAACATTTTCATGAGTTACAGTTTTAATAACATTTGGTCCTGTTAAAAACATGTGAGATGATTTTTCAACCATCATTATGAAATCAGTTAATGCAGGGGAATATACAGCTCCTCCAGCACAAGGGCCCATAATAGCAGAAATTTGAGGAATTACTCCAGAGGCTCTTGTATTTCTGTAAAAAATATCAGCGTAGCCCGCTAAAGAAGTCACTCCTTCCTGAATTCTTGCACCTCCTGAATCATTTAATCCGATAATTGGAGCTCCATTTTTAGTAGCTAAATCGATAATTTGACATATTTTTTTTGCATGTGATTCAGATAATGAACCTCCAAATACAGTAAAGTCTTGAGCATAAATATATATTAATCTGCCATCAATATTTCCATAGCCAGTTATCACTCCGTCCCCATAAATTTTGACTCTATCCAAATTAAAGTTTGTAGATCTATGAGTTACAAGCATACCGATCTCCTCAAAAGAATTTTCATCTAGTAAATAATTTATTCTCTCTCTAGCAGTCAATTTTCCCTTGTTGTGTTGATCACTAATTTTTTTTAAGCCTCCACCTAGTTTTGCTTTTGAAATTTTGTCTTTAAGTATTTTAATTTTTTTTTCCATAATTATCCTAATTTAAGTACTGCCATAAATGCTGATTGAGGAATTTCAACATTTCCTACTTGTCTCATTCTTTTTTTACCTTTTTTTTGTTTTTCTAATAATTTTCTTTTTCTGGTAATATCTCCACCATAACATTTTGCAGTAACATCTTTTCTTACAGCTTTTATAGTTTCCCTTGAAATAATTTTAGCACCAATTGCTGCTTGTATAGCAATGTCAAATTGTTGTCTTGGTATTAACTCTTTTAATTTTATACATATTTTTTTTCCAATTGATTGAGCATTACTTTTATGGATTAAAGCAGATAGTGCATCAATTTGTTCACCATTCAGTAAAATATCCATCTTAACTAAATTCGATTCTTGATAACCAATTGGTTGATAATCAAAAGAAGCATAGCCCCTAGATATAGATTTAAGTTTATCATAAAAATCAAATACGATTTCAGCTAGAGGCATTTCAAATGTTAGTTCAACTCTCTTAGTTGAAAGATAAATTTGATTTTTTAACACTCCTCTATTTTCAATACATAATTTAAGAATAGGGCCAATGTAATCAGATTTAGTTATAATTTGAGCTGAAATGTATGGTTCTTCAACTTTATCTACTTTTGAAAGGTCAGGTAAATCTGAAGGGTTGTTGACTAAAATTTTCTCTCCGTTTTTTAAATAGCTGAAGTAGGAAACATTTGGAACAGTTGTAATGACAGTAATATTAAATTCTCTCTCTAACCTTTCTTGAATTATTTCCATATGAAGCATACCAAGAAAACCACATCTAAATCCAAAACCAAGAGCTGCAGAAGATTCCGGTTCAAAAACTAGAGAGGCATCATTTAATTGTAATTTTTCAATGGAACTTCTTAATTCCTCGTAGTCTTCAGTATCTACTGGATATATTCCAGCAAATACCATTGGTTTTACATCTTTAAACCCTTCAATTGGTTTTAAACAAGGCTTTTCAACATGAGTTATGGTATCTCCAACTTTAACTTCATTAGCATTTTTAATTCCAGAAATAATATAACCTACATCTCCAGAAATTATTTCATTTCTTTCTTCTTTTATGAATTTTAAAGCACCAATTTCGTCAGCATTGTATTCTTTCTTGGTGGCAAAGAATTTAACATTTTCATTTTTTTTAATTTTTCCATTAATTACTTTAAAATAAGCTTCAATTCCTCTGAAAGGATTAAAAACAGAATCAAAAATTAATGCCTGTAATGGTAAGTTATTATCACCTTTTGGAGGAGGAATTTTTGAAATAATTTTTTCTAATATAACATCAATACCGAATCCAGTTTTAGCACTTGCAGATATAATTTCAGTTTCATTGCATCCAATTAAGTCAATAATTTGATCTTTTACTTCTTCAGTTTTAGCACTGGGAAGATCAATCTTATTAATAATTGGAAGTATTGCTAAGTCATTTTCAAGTGCTAAATATAAATTTGATATAGTTTGGGCTTGAATTCCTTGAGCTGCATCAATAATTAATAGTGCTCCCTCGCATGCAGCAATCGATCTTGAGACTTCATAAGAAAAGTCAACATGACCTGGAGTATCAATTAGGTTAAGCCTGTATTTAGTATCATTTAATTTGTATTCCATCTGAATAGCATGGCTTTTAATTGTAATTCCTCGTTCTCTTTCAAGATCCATATCATCAAGTAATTGATTTTGACTGTTTCTTTTTGAAATAGTTTTAGTTTTTTCAATTAATCTATCAGCTAATGTGCTCTTACCATGATCAATATGAGCTATTATACAAAAATTTCTTATTTCATTTTTATTCATCAATACAAAACTACATTATTTATATTAATTACATACTTAGTTATAGTTTAAAAAAAGTTATATTTGTATACTAGGTTTTGTATCCAATTTAAAAAAAACTTTTATGAAATTAATATTATTGACATTTAATATTTTATTCACTTTAACTTTAAGTTCTCAAAACAAAATTAAATTTGATCAAAGATTATTACAAAAATATACAGTTGATTATTTAGAAAGAATTTATGAAGAAAATAAAAATCAATTTGATTTTATTGAATTTTTTTTAAATAATTCATATTATTTTCAAAATATTAAACAAATACCTGACCAAAAACAAAAACACTATCCAAACATACTTGAATATTCAAATCAAAATATCAAAGACATTGAAATAGATGATTTAAGTGAAAATTCTTTTAATATATTTTTATTTGATATCCCTTTTCATCAGAAGGAAAAAAATACTTTCAGAATCGGTGAATCTAATAAAGTTATTATAATAAGATCAAAAAATGAAATTCATGAACTTTTCGTAAGACACCAATTAAATAAATAATGCTCAAATATATTTTTTGTTTTTTAATTTCATTTCAATTATTTTCTCAAGTAAATATAATTTCTTCATGCTCTGACAATGAAGTTGGAGTAAGTATAAATATTTATACAACTGATCAATTTATATGGGGAAATTATCCGGAGGGGCTAATTTCTTGGAATATTACAGATTCGCAAGACAGTATAATTGTGACTAACTCAAATCCTTATGCTCCATATTTTCTCTATGAATCTGATGAAATATGTTTGAATCAAGGAGAAAGTTATTTATTTAATACTTTTGACCTTGATGGCGATGGATGGGGATCAGGATCATTTTACAACCTATCATTGTGTGGAGGTAATAATGTTATTATTAATAATAATGGAAATACTCCATTTGGATCTCAGACATCTGAAAATTTTGATTTGCCATTGATCAACGATAATTGTTTTTGTTTTTCAGCTGAACTTTCTGGAAATGCAAGTTCTTCAATAAGCTCACCAGATGGATCAATTGATATTACAACTTTTGGAGGTAATCCACCTTTTTTTTATGAATGGTCAAATGGAGACACAATTGGAAATCTAAATAATGCCATACCTGGTCTTTATTTTTTAACTATAACTGATTCACTGGGGTGTCAATTAACTTTAAGTGGAGAAGTTCAAGGGCCTAACGTATATATGAATAATCAAGATGTAGTTGCTTGCACAGGTTATTTTTATGACTCTGGAGGATCAACAGGTAATTTTTCTGGATCCGAAAATTATCAAATGACAATTTGTAGTAATGAATCTGATTTGTATACATCTTTAGATTTTTCTTTTTTTGAATTGGGAGGTAATTTTTTTTCTTCTCCAAATTTAATTATATATGATGGTAATAGTACTAATGAATTAATTTTGTACTCATATTTAGGTCCAGGTGATTCTCCACCTGGGAATATTATAGCTTCAGAAAATAATTCTTCAGGTTGTCTAACTATAGTATTTTCTTCTCCTGGTTCTCCAAATAGCCTTGGGGATCAAGGATGGGCAGCAGAAATAAATTGTCAATATCCCTGTCAAGACTTTGAAGTTGAAATTCAGTCAAGTGATTGGATTAATGCACAGGGAGAAATTGATGCTTGTCATGATATTGACCTTAATGCGATAACAAATTTTTCAAATAATAATTTATTTTACAATCAATCAGATGAAAATACACTTTTTGAATGGAATTTTGGTGATAGTCAGGAAGCAAGTAATCAATATGTAAATCATTTATATTCTGATTTGGGGAGTTATAATTTATCATTAGTTGCTACTGATGTTAATGGATGTCAATCAGAAACTTCATTGACTGTAGTTAATGATCAACCAGGTATTGATATAAATATTACATCACCATCAGAGACTCTTGTTTGTCCTGGTACTGAGCTAGAAATACAATCTAATTCAACAGATGATTCCTCAGCTTCAAGTTTTTTTCAATCTGTAACTTGGATACTGTATGAAGATGCTTTAAATGTAGGAGAAGATTTTGGTGATGCAATTTACTTACCTGATGGGAGTGGAGTATCTTATTCAACTGAAATTAATGTAACTTCATTTGATCCTTTAGCTGTTTTAGATGATGATGATTTTGTAGATATTTGTATTGAGATTGAACATTCCTATTTGGGTGATCTGGAATTAGAATTAACTGCACCAGGTGGGCAAAATGTAATTCTACACTCATATGGAAGTGGAGGGGGAAATACTTGGTTGGGAAATGCTTTAGATAATAACTCTGAAGAAGTTCCAGGAGACTGTTGGGAGTATTGCTGGTCAGCTGAACCAGTATTTGGAACATTTGGTTCCTCCTTAGGAAATACAATGTCTGCTCCTAATGGAGGAAATGCAATGATTCCAGGGTATTATGCTCCAGAACAAAGTTTTTCAAATTTTTCTGGTTCACCTGCTAATGGAAATTGGACATTAACTATAACAGATAATTTATCAATTGATAATGGATTTATATGTAGTTGGTATTTATCAATGAATGTTGTAGGTGAGGAGGATGAAATTATATCTGACTCATTAGTTTCAGAAGTTCTCAATTATAACTGGTATTGTCCTGAAGAACCCTCTTCTATAATTTCCTTCGACTCAACATCACTAATAATTCAACCTTTAAATAGTGGAATTCATACTTATCAAATGACAATTTTTGATAATTTTGGTTGTGAATATATAGAACAATTTGAAATTGATGTATATAGCGCTCCAGATCTACCATTAAATTTGATCTCAGAATGCCAAAGTCAATTAGAATTGAGTGTAAGTAATGTTTCATCTGGGGGTGGATTTTGGGAATTAATAGATTCTCCTCCAGAGTCAACATTTTCATTTGATCCAGATTCTACTTCGTTAAATCCAGTAATTAATGTATCAGATCCAGGCTTATATTTACTCTCATTTACTGACAATGATTGTAAAATAACTGAGACTACTTCAGTAAACTTTTCTACCGTTAAACCTATAATTGAAGCTAGTGACAATAATTATTGTTTTTTGAATGGAGATGTTTCAGTTGTAAATCAAAATAATATTTCGGGATATTGGTCATATTTTAACCAAAATCAAAATAATTTAATATTCGATGATTCATTGTCAGGTTCAACTGATATTGAAGTATCTGATTTTGACACTTATGATGTATCTTTTACATTTGATTTTTGTAAAGGTTCAGATACTGTTGAAATCAATTTTTTAAAAATAGATCCTGTAATATTCGATCCTGGGGTACAAGTTTGCGAGAAAAATGTGGTCCTAGAAGTTGAAAATTTATCAACTACTGGGGGATATTGGGATATATTAAGTCCTCCTGAACACGGATATGGACAATTTTCAAATAATACAGGACAGTTAACTGATCTTCAAGTTAATTTATTTGGAGATTACAATATATCATATACTATTAATGGATGTGAAACTAAAGATTCTTTAACAGTAAAATTTGGTCAAGGGATTCCCCAAATCTTCTTTGATGATTATGTTAGATGCGAAACTTCGACAAGTATTTATGTAGAAAGTTATGGTATGGATTTAGGATGGGAATATTTGAATGGTCCTGGGAATGCTATATTTAATGATAATTTTTCATTTGAAAATCAAATTGATGTTGATAATTATGGATATTATACATTTTCCTACTCTGGTTGTGATACTATCGTAAAATTTTCTATATTATTTATGTGTGATATTGAAATACCTAATGTATTTTCTCCAAATGACGATGGATTTAATGACTATTTCATAATAAATGGATTAACTAATGAATTTTATTCTCAAAGTAACTTAAGTATATTTAATAGATGGGGTGATGAGGTTTATAAAAATGGATATTATGGTTTAGATGGACTTTGGTGGGATGGAAAAAATAATCACTATAATGATGAAAAACTGACTCAAGGTGTCTATTTTTATGTCTTAAAAGTTGCTAATAGAGTAAATTCAAATGAGGAAATATATAAAGGAACCATTCATTTATTAAATTAATTTATTTAACATTTTGATTACTGAATTCAGCTAAATATTTCCCAATTATGTCGAATTCGACATTAACTTTATCTCCTATTTTTAATATTTTCATATTAGTATTCTCATATGTATAGGGAATTATATGAGTTGAAAATTCAGTACTTATAGATTTTACAACTGTTAAACTTATTCCATTTAAAGCCACAGAACCTTTTGGGATAGTAGTTTCAAAATTAGAGCTTCTATTATATTTAAATGTGAATTTCCAACTACCATTTTCATCACTTATACTAGTACAAATTGCAGTTTTATCGACATGACCTTGAACAATATGACCATCAATTCTTGATCCTAATTTTAAGCATCTTTCTAGATTAATTAGATCCCCAACTTTTAAATATTTCAAATTTGTTTTAGATAGCGTTTCATTTATTGCAGTTACCGTATGAGATTTATTGTCATGATTTACAACTGTGAGACAAACTCCATTGTGGGAAATACTTTGATCAATTTTTAATTCTTTTGAAATAGAACTGTTTATTGTTATATGTAAGTTGCCTTTTTCATGTTTTAGTTCTTTAACTAATCCAATATCTTCTATTATTCCAGTAAACATCTCAGAAATTTAATATATTTATACTTTAATTAAAATTTTAATTAAAATTAGTAATTATTATTATTATGTAATGTTGAATTATAATAAAATCAATAAAAAAGTTTCAAGAAAAAAAATCAGATTAGGGATTTCTGTTGGCGATTTAAATGGAATTGGAATGGAAATAATTGCTAAAACTTTCTCTGATAGTAGAATATTTGAATTTTGTATTCCAGTGCTTTTTGCTTCAAATCAGTTTGTAAGAGATTATTTAAACAAAATTGGGTTTAGTAACTTTAATTTCAATAGTGTTGATAGGAAATTCAGTTTAAATTCAAAAAAGCTTAATGTATATAATTCGTGGGAAAAAAAAGTTCAAATTTCATTTGGTAAAGAGACTGAAGAGGGGGGCAAATATGCTTACCTTTCTCTAAAAAATTCTGTTGAGGCTCTTAAAAGTAATCAAATTGATGTATTAGTAACTGCTCCGATCAATAAAAAAAATATTCAATCAGAAAATTTTAAATTTCAGGGTCATACTGAATTTTTATCTGATTATTTTTCATCAAAAAATGCTCAAATGATTATGGTTTCAGATTTTTTGAAGATTTCCTTAATGACTGGTCATGTTTCATTATCATCTGTAAAGGATTTTATCAACGAAAAGCTCATCAAAGAAAAAATATTATTATCTCTAAATTCATTAAAATTAGACTTCAATATTGTAAAACCAAAAATTGCTATTTTAGGAATTGATCCCCACCTTGGTGACCAGGGAGTTATTGGCAATGTTGATGAAAAAATAATTAAACCAGCAATAAACAAAATTTTTGAGAATGGAGATTTGGTGTTTGGACCATATTCTTCGGATGGATATTTTGCATCACAAGCATATAAAAATTTTGATTTAACTATGGCTGTTTATCATGATCAGGGGTTAATCCCTTTCAAATTAATATCATTTGGTGGAGGGGTTAATTACACATCTAATTTATCCATAATCAGAACATCTCCAGATCATGGAGTTGCGTATAATATTTCCGGAAGAAATATAGCTAATGAAGGATCATTTAGAGAAGCTGTATTTCTAGCATGTAAAATATATACAAATAGAAATAATTAATAATAATATCTAGTTAGTAATTTAAAAATTATTTTAAACTGATATCATGATAAAAAAGTTTTTTATATTTGCGGTCGTTTTAAATTTAAAATAATGAACACAGATAATTTCATTATTAAAATTAATGATCTTAAAATATTAAAGAATGAATTAAATTTTAAGATAAATAAGGAATTCTTTAATACTTTTAATTACAATGATATAGATGAATGCGATATCATTGTTAAAATGTCAAGTATTTTTGAATTAAATAAGTTCAATTTAACATTTAACATAAAAGGAAATATAAAAACACCATGCGATTCTTGTGGAGAAGATTTGGTTTTAAAATTAGAATTTACCGACAAAAGATTAATTGTAATTTCTGATGAAAAACAAAGTAATGAGATAATCTTTTTACCTTTTCATGAAAATGTAATTGATATATCTCACATGATATATGAAATGATTGTTTTATTTATTCCAATTAAAAGATCACATATCTTAGATGGGAAAGATTGTAATAAAGAAATTTTAAATCAGATAAATAAAAAAAATAAATTAATTGATGATCGATGGTCATCTCTAAAAAAAGTAAATATAAAAATTTAAAAAATGGCACATCCAAAGAGAAAAATTTCTAAACAAAGAAGAGACAAAAGAAGAACTCATTATAAAGCCGAGATTCCAACTTTATCAACCTGTAAAACAACAGGTGAAACCCACCTATATCACAGAGCATATTGGCATGAAGGAAAGTTATATTACAAAGGAAATATTGTTATCGATCAATAATTATTATCTGATTTTATTTTGTTGTACAAATTACTTAATTTAAGTTTTACTATATTTGATTAAATGATTTAAATAATTATAAATGGGTAATACAAATTCTGCTATAACTGGTGTCAATTCATGGGTGCCAGAATACAAATTAACCAATCACGAATTATCGAAAATGGTTGATACTAACGATGAATGGATTACTTCAAGAACTGGAATCAAAGAAAGAAGAATTTTAAAAGGTAATGGCCTTGCTTCCTCTGATTTAGGTTCTAAGGCTGTAAATGGTTTATTAAGTAAGAAAAAAATTTCTCCAACTGAAATAGATTTAATTATTTGTGCAACTGCAACTCCTGATATGTTGTTTCCATCAACAGCATGTATAATTGCTGATAAAATAGGAGCTAAAAACGCATTTGCTTTCGATGTAATGGCTGCTTGTTCTGGATTTTTATATTCTTTAGATGTGGCTTCTAAGTATATTGAATCAGGCTTATACAAAAAAATTATTGTAGTTGGAGCAGACAAAATGTCTTCGATTGTTGATTACGAAGACAGAAAAACTTGTGTAATTTTTGGAGATGGTGCAGGTGCAGTTTTACTTGAACCATCAAAAAATGAATATTGTATCAAAGATTCTATTTTAAAAAGTGATGGGTCAGGTAGAAATTATTTGAAAATGGTAGCTGGTGGTTCGTTCAAGCCATCATCTTTGCAAACTGTAAATTCAAAAGAACATTTCATTTATCAAGATGGTAAGACTGTATTCAAATTTGCTGTTTCTTGTATGGCTGACATCTCAGTTGAAATTATGAAAAGAAATAATTTATCACCAGATGATGTAGCCTGGTTAGTTCCTCACCAAGCTAATAAAAGAATTATTGATGCAACTGCAAATCGAATGGGATTAGGAACTGATAAAGTTATGATTAATATTCAAAAATATGGAAATACCACAAATGCAACCATTCCAATTTGTTTATCAGAATGGGAAGAAAAGCTAAATTTGGGAGACAATATAATTTTATCTGCTTTTGGAGGCGGATTTACTTGGGCTGCAATTTATCTTTCATGGTCATATTAAATATTAAATAAACTAGAAATTATGTCATTAGATTTAAAAGAAATTCAAGAATTAATAAAATTTGTCTCAAAATCAGGAGCCTCTGAGGTTAATCTTGAAATTGGAGATTTAAAATTATCAATTAAAACACCCCCTAAAAAAAATAAGAATTTAACTGAGCCAATCATTCAGCAAATACCAATAGCAAATCAAGTTATTCCTAATTCGTCAATTGAAACACATAAAATAGTTCAAACCCAAACAGAATCTGGTAATGATTCTAAAATTTCTAAAGAAAATGTAAATAAACGTAAATCAGAAGACGAAAATTTAATAACTATAAAGTCTCCTATGATCGGAACCTTTTACAGAAAACCCTCTCCAGATAAAGAACCTTTTGTAGTCCTTGGAGATGAGATATCTGAAGGTCAAGTTATTTGTGTTATTGAAGCAATGAAATTATTTAATGAAATAGAATCTGAAATTTCTGGTAAAATAGTTAAAATACTTATAGATGATATGTCTCCAGTTGAGTATGATCAACCATTATTTTTAATTGACCCAAAGTAGATTCAAAATAGTTCATTATGTTCAAGAAAATTTTAATTGCAAATAGAGGTGAGATAGCTTTAAGAGTAATAAGAACTGCCAGAGAAATGGGGATTAAAACAGTAGCAGTATACTCGACTGCTGATTCAGACAGTTTACATGTTAAGTTTGCAGATGAGGCAGTATGTATTGGCCCTTCCGGTAGTTCTGATTCATATTTAAAAATACCTAATATAATTGCTGCTGCTGAAATCACTAATGCAGATGCCATTCACCCTGGATATGGCTTCTTATCTGAAAATTCTAATTTTTCTAAAATTTGTCAAGAAAATAATTTAAAATTTATTGGCGCATCTCCTGAAATGATTGATAAAATGGGTAATAAAGCCAATGCTAAAGAGACGATGAAAAAAGCTGGTGTCCCAATTATTCCAGGCTCAGATGGGATTATTAAATTTTTTGAAGAAGCTGAAAAATTAGCTTCAGAAATTGGCTATCCAGTTATGATAAAAGCAACTGCTGGAGGAGGAGGAAAAGGAATGAGAGCTGTAAGTAATAAGTCTGAGTTAAAATTAGCATGGGATTCCGCAAAAAAAGAAGCAGAATTATCATTTGGTAATGGTAACTTATATATAGAAAAACTTATACTTGAACCTAGACATATTGAAATACAAATTGTTGGAGATTCTCAAGGTAAAGCTTGTCATTTATCTGAAAGAGATTGTTCAATTCAAAGAAGACATCAAAAGTTGACTGAGGAATCTCCTTCACCTTTTATGACCAATGAGTTAAGAGATGCTATGGGAAGAGCTGCAATTAAAGCAGCAGAGGCTGTGAAGTATGAAGGTGCTGGAACAGTTGAGTTTTTAGTTGATAAAGATAGAAATTTTTATTTCATGGAGATGAATACAAGAATTCAAGTTGAACATCCAGTTACAGAAGAAGTAATTAATTACGATTTAATTGCTGAGCAAATTAAGGTTGCTTTTGGAATTAAAATTTCAGGTAAAAATTACGAACCAAAATTACATGCAATAGAATGCAGAATAAATGCAGAAGATCCATCGAATGATTTTAGACCTTGTCCTGGAAAAATTACAAACTATAATGCACCCGGTGGACACGGTGTAAGAGTCGATACGCATGTTTATTCAGGTTATATTATCCCTCCTCACTACGATTCAATGATTGCAAAACTAATAACAGTAGCTCAAACAAGAGAGGAGGCTATTGAAAAGATGAAAAGAGCTTTGAGTGAATTTGTTATTGAAGGGGTAAAAACAACAATACCTTTTCATTTAAAATTAATGAATGACCATAGATATAAAAAAGGAATTTACACAACTAAATTTATGGAAGAGATATAGTTTGTTAAATTATTTTTGTATTTAAATTTTTCTTAATTGACTCTATTTTTTCACTCAATGAACTTTTATAATATCCACAATCTTTATGAAGTTGCTTTTGAGGTCCATGTTCAATAAATTGATCAGGGATACCAAGTCTCGAGACATGTTTTTTATAATTATTATCAACCATAAATTCAATTATTGCAGATCCAAATCCACCATTTAAACAACCATCTTCAATAGTTATTATGTAATCATATTTTTTAAAAATTTCATGTAAACATTTTTTATCCAATGGTTTTACAAATCTTAGATCATAATGTGCAATTTCAAATCCAATTTTTGAGTAATCATTACATACATCAATAGCATAGTTTCCTACATGACCAATTGATAAAATAGCAATTTCATTACCTTCTCTGATTTTTTTCGAGGTTCCAGGTCTAATGTATTCAAATTTTGATTTCCAATCTTGCATAACACCTCTTCCCCTCGGGTATCTAATTACATAAGGGCCATTAGGTTCTTTTTGAGCTGAATACATTAGGTTCCTTAATTCGTGTTCATTAATTGGTGCTGAAATTATCATATTTGGAATACATCTGAAATATGCTAAATCAAACGAACCATGATGAGTTGGTCCATCATCACCAACTAATCCAGCTCTATCTAGACAGAAAATTACATTTAATTTTTGAATTGCGACATCGTGAATAACTTGGTCATAAGCTCTTTGCATAAAAGTTGAATAAATATTACAAAAAGGAATTAATCCTTGAGTTGCCATTCCTGCAGAGAAAGTAACAGCATGTTGTTCTGCAATTCCTACATCAAATGATCTTTCAGGAATTTCTTTCATCATATATTTAAGGGAGCTTCCTGACGGCATTGCAGGAGTTACCCCAACAATTTTTATGTTTTTTTTAGCTAGTTCAATAATAGTATGACCAAAAACGTCTTGGTATTTTGGTGGTAAATTATCAGTATTGGATATAGGTATTATTTTACCTGATTTTTTATTGAATAATCCTGGAGCATGCCATTTAGTTGTATCGCCTTCTTCTGCGGGGATATACCCTTTCCCTTTTTTTGTTATACAATGTAAGATTTTAGGTCCAGGAATATTTTTTAGGTCGGCTAATATTTTTAAAAGATGTTCAAGATTGTGCCCATCAATTGGACCAAAATATCTGAATTTAAGGGATTCAAAATAGTTACTTTTTTCCAACATGGATGACTTGAAAGCATTTTCAATTTTCTGAACAATTTTTCTGGCATTAGGTCCAAAATTACTCAGTTTCCCTAGTAAATTCCATACATCATCTTTAATTTTATTATATGTTTTTGAGGTTGTTATATCTGTTAAGTATTCTTTCAATGCCCCAACATTAGGATCAATAGACATACAGTTATCATTCAAAATAACAAGCAAATTAGGATTTTCAGCACCTGCATGGTTTAGTGCTTCAAAAGATTGACCACCAGTTAACGCTCCGTCTCCAATAATTGCAACATGATTTTTATCATCTTTATTTATTTTAGATGCGATTGACATTCCTAAAGCTGCTCCTATTGAAGTTGAAGAATGTCCCACACCAAAAGTATCGTATATACTTTCATCTCTTTTAGGAAAGCCACTTAGTCCTTTGTATTTTCTATTGGTATGAAAGGTTTCTCTTCTTCCAGTTAATATTTTATGACCATAAGCCTGATGACCAACATCCCAGACAATTTGATCTTTTGGTGTTTCGAAAATATAATGTACGGCGATGGTAAGTTCAACAACCCCCAAACTAGCGCCAAAGTGTCCTCCATTCTCAGAAACTACATCAATTATGAATTCTCTAAGTTCACTAGAAAGTTTTATCAGTTCGTCAATGCTGAGTTTTTTTAGGTCCTCAGGTGTATTTATTTTATTTAGTAACAATTTATAATTATTATAATTTGATTACAAATTTACCAAAATTAAAAATTGAAACTTAATTTATAGAATTTATTTTTTTAAAATTTAATTTATAACTTAAATTTGTCTAATAAACAATGATATGATTAGAACTGAAATTAAAAATGCATTTGATATTAAATTTTTGGGGAAAAAAATAAAAATATCAGGTTGGGTGAGATTTAAAAGACAAAGTAAAAATGTATCTTTTATTAATTTAAATGATGGATCAACTATAAATAATATTCAAATAGTATTGAATGAAGATGTAAAACCTGATATTTTGGATTTGATTAATACTGGAACTTCAATATCCGTTTATGGTACTCTAGTAAAGTCTGAAGGAGCTGGTCAAGAATTTGAGGTAACTGCTAAGTCGGTTGAAATTCTAGGAGTTGCAGACTCAAACCAATATCCCCTTCAACCTAAAAGACATTCCTTAGATTTTTTAAGAGAAAATGCTCACTTAAGGTTCAGAACTAATACTTTCGGAGCTATTTTTAGAATTAGACATGCATTATCTTTTGCTATTCATAATTTTTTTAATTCTGAAGGTTTTGTTTATATAAATACCCCAATAATTACTGGTTCAGATTGTGAAGGAGCAGGAGAAATGTTTAATGTTACAACTTTAAACAAATCAAAATTTTCAAAAAATCAAAATGGAAGTATTGATTACAGTAACGACTTTTTTGGTAAAGAAACAAATCTGACTGTTTCTGGTCAATTGGAGGCCGAAATGGCGTCTTTAGCCTTAGGAAAGGTATATACTTTTGGGCCTACTTTTAGAGCTGAAAATTCAAATACTTCACGTCACCTTGCAGAATTTTGGATGATTGAACCAGAGGTTGCTTTCTCTGATCTAAGTCAAATTATTGATTTATCTGAAAAATTATTGAAGTATTCTATAAATTATGTTTTAGAAAATTGTAAAAATGATCTTTTTTTCTTGGAAAAAAGACTTTTAGAAGAAGATTCAAGAAAGAAAAAAGAAGAAAGAAACCCCATGAACTTGACTAAAAAATTAAAACATACATTAAATTCTGATTTCATAAAAATTAATTATGATGAAGCATTTATTATCCTAAAAAATTCTAAGCCTAATAAAAAGAAAAAATTTAAATTTATAATTGATCAATGGGGTGTTGATTTCCAATCTGAACATGAGAAATATTTAGTTGAAAAAGAATTTAATCATAAACCTGTTGTAATTACAAATTACCCAAAAGATACAAAGGCATTCTATATGAGATTAAATAATGATTTAAAGACTGTTGCTGCTATGGATTTATTATTTCCTGGGATCGGTGAGATTGTTGGTGGTGCACAAAGAGAGGAGAGGTTGGATATATTAAAAAATAGAATGGCAGAAATGAAGGTAAATGAAAAAGAACTGTGGTGGTATATTGATTCCAGAAGGTTTGGAACTGTTCCACATGGAGGATTTGGATTAGGTTTTGAAAGGTTAGTTCAATATGTTACAGGAATGAGTAATATAAGAGATGTAATACCATTTCCAAGGACACCCCAAAATGCTGAATTTTAAAAATATGTTAAAACAAAAAATAAATCAATCACTTAAACAAAAATTATCTCCTCAACAAATTCAATTGATGAAATTAATACAACTACCAAATATAGAGTTGTTGGAGAGAATTAAGAATGAGGTTGAGGAAAATCCTGCTATTGAAGATATAAGTTTTGATAATTTTGATACACCAGAAAAAAATCAACAAAGTGATGATAGTAATGATGATTTTTCAGATTATAATGATACAAATGATTCATTCAACTTTAATCAGAAACTTAACAAAGAAGGTAATAATTATTCAACTCCAATTCAATACGAGACAAGTACAATAGATTCTTTAGAAAAACAACTATCAATTAGAGACTTAGATTATAAATTTCATCAAATTGGTTCTTATTTGATTGGATGTGTAAATAATAACGGCTATATTTTAAGGGATATAAATTCAATTGTGGAAGATTTATTTTTTAAAAAAAATATTCAAACAACTGAAAACGAGGTACTTGAAGTCTTAAAAATTATACATAATTTTGAGCCTTATGGAATTGGAGCCAGAAATTTAAAAGAGTGTATTGAAATTCAACTGAATAAAAAAAAATCAGATAAAATTATTGAGATCTCAAAAAAAATCATTAAAAATTATTTTAATGAATTATCAAAGAAACATTACCAAAAGTTGATGGATGAATTAAATATTGATGAGGAAACTTTAAAATCTGCTATTGGTGAAATTTTAAAATTAAACCCCAAGCCTGGAAATTTAAATAATAATAAATTAGTTCAACATATTATTCCTGATTTTTCTTTGAAAGTTGAAGATGGAAAGTTAGAACTATCAATTAATAATTCATTTATTCCTGAATTAAAAATCAATAAAAAATTTAGAGAAATTTTAGAATCAAGCAATGAGAAAAACAAGGAATTAATTTATGTTAAAAATAAATTAGATTCAGCAAAATTATTTATAAGTTCATTACAAGAAAGAAATTCTACTCTTTTTAATACATTAAACTCGATAGTTAATTTTCAAAAAGAATATTTTATGACTGGAGATGAAAATAAATTAAAACCTATGATTTTGAAAAATATTGCAGATGATGTTAAACTTGATATTTCAACAATTTCAAGAGTGGCGAATAGCAAATATATTGAGACTCCATATGGTATTTTTTTAGTTAAATATTTCTTTTCTGAATCTCAAAGCAAAAGCGATGGATCAAATGTTTCAAATAGAGAAGTTAAAAACTTAATTATTGATATGATTAAAACAGAAAATAAAGTCAAACCTCTTACAGATACTGAGATTATGAAAAAGTTAAATACTAAAGGTTATAACATTGCTAGAAGAACAGTTTCTAAGTACAGAGAAAATTTAAAAATACCTATTGCAAGGTTAAGGAGAGAAATAATTTAAAATTAACTAAACTATTCAATCACATTTTAAATATTTTATTATTGAAAAAATTAAATATTTCATAATTGGACTTAAATTTTATAAAAAAATATTTTATCATTGAAAAAATTAAATCTTTATTAATTCAATTAAATATTGATAATTTAATCTTCTTTCAGCAGGTATAAGTTAACATAACGTTAAGTAATAATTATAATTAATTTAGTATATTTGTTAGCCTAATTTCAAAAATTTATCACTAACCTATCAAATTATTATGAATATTTTTAGAAGCCCTTTAATTCTATTAATTTATTTTTTAACAACCTTAAATTGCACACCTAATAACAAAAATATTTCAATCAATTTAAGTACTGAAAAATCTATTGATATAGATTTTCATTTAAATGAAATTAATTTTTCTGAATTTCAATATCGAGATATAAATTACACTAAAATTTTATTGCCAGGGTTTAATAAATCGAAAGATATTGGGAACCCTAATTTGCCCGTATTAAATAAATTGATTGAAATTCCTGAAAATGGAAAGTTTGAAATTAATATATACGACAAAGAGTATAAGTTATATGATCTGGATGACATTGGATATAATGATATGATATTTCCATCTCAAAGATCTATTTCAAAAGGAGAAAATTCAGAAAACGTTGCATTTTCATTTAATCAAAAAACTTATAATGATGATAGTTTTTATTCTCAAGATTTAGTTAAAATTGAAATTTTAGGTAAAATGAGAGGTAAAACTATCGCAAGGGTTCAAATTTCACCAATATCTTATAATCCTGTAAAAAATGATTTAATTGTTTGTGAGAAATTTACTTTCAGAATTGATTTTGATTCAAAAATCAATAGTCAAAATTCAAGTTTGTATTCAAAAGACTTTAATAACAACTTTAAATCGCTAATTAATTTTGATAATAATGATTCTAAAGCAGATTTTTCTGATTCTCCAATTAAAATGATCATAATTTCTCATCCACAATTTGAAGATACTATACAAGAATATTTATCATGGAAAACTAGGAAAGGATATGAAATTATTATAGGTTACGTTGGTGAAAGTGAGGTAGGTAATTCTGCAGAGTCAATTAAAAATTTTATTAGAAATCATTATGAAAACGCAACACCCAGTAATCGAGCCCCTTCTTATCTTCTAATAATTGGAGATCATGAACAAGTGCCAAGTTTTGATATGGGAAATCATGTTTCAGACATGTATTTCTGTGAATTTGATGGAAACGGGGATTATTTTCCAGAAATGTTTTTTGGAAGATTTTCAGCTGAAAATATAAATCAATTAACTCCTCAAATTGACAAAACTCTTCAATATGAACAATATACTATGCCAGATCCTTCATATTTATCAGACGCATTAATGGTAGCAGGAGTTGATGCAAGTATGGCACCAACTTATGGTAACGGTCAAATAAATTATGGAAATGACTATTATTTTAACACTGATCATGGTATAAATTCACATACATACTTATATCCTGAATCTGGAACTACTTCGGCTGAACTTGAAATTATTCAAAGAGTCAGCCAGGGAGTTGGTTTTGGTAATTATACTGCTCATTGTGGACCATCAGGTTGGGGAGATCCATCATTTGTGGTAAATGATATTCAAAATTTAGAAAATGAGGATAAATATGGACTTTTAATAGGTAATTGTTGTCAATCTAGTGTTTTTAACGGCACTACGTGTTTTGGTGAAGCTCTGTTGAGAGCTGATAAAAAAGGAGCAGTTAGTTATATCGGTGCAACAAATAATACATATTGGAATGAAGATTATTGGTGGGCAGTAGGAACTGGAGCAATTGATGCAAACCCTATATATGACAATACGGGACTTGGAATTTATGATTGCTCTTTTCATGAAAATAATGAACAGGAAAATATGTGGGCAATTAATCCTTCTCAATTATTTTTTTCAGGGAATATGGCTGTTTCAGAAGCCAATGGAAGTGATCAATATTACTGGGAAATATATCATCTAATGGGTGATCCTACAATTTTAACTTATTATGGAATTCCTTCGGATTTATCAATTGATCATCCAGATGCAATTCCAATAGGCATGAATATTCTAAGTATATCATCTGAATCTCATACTTATGTAGCAGTTAATCAGAATGGAATTTTATTAGATGCTGGATACACTAATAACAATGGTGAAATATCTCTTTCAATTGATCAACTTGATGGTATGGAACCACTAGAGATAGTAGCTAGTAAACAAAATAAGAAAGTTTATATTTCAAATATAAATTTATTTTCGCCCAATAATCCATATGTTGTTTATTCAAATTTACTAATAGATGATGGAATAATTGGAAATAATCAAGTTGAGTTAAATGAATCTTTTCTAGTTGATGTTGAATTACAAAATTTCGGACTAACATCTGCTGATAATTTAACTATTGAGGTTTCTAGCGATAACCCTCAAGTAGAAATTACATCTAATATTTTTACTGTTGACTTCATAGGTGCTGATACTCTGATTTATATACCTAATGCTGCTTCAATCGAAATAACTGGAAACTTTCTTGATCAAGAACAGATAAATCTTGTATTTTCAATATCTGACAATCAGGCAGATTCAACTGTTCTTTGGATATCAAACGGAAATATTACAATTAATGCTCCAAATCTTGAAATTAATAATTTTAATTTAATTGATAATTTTGATGATGAAATATCTGTTATTGAATTTGGAGATACTGCAACAGCTAATTTAACAATAACTAACATTGGAAACGATATATCAGGGATTTTTGATGTTAATATTTATTCTGAATATGATTTTATAGAAATTTTAGGCCAACAATTTACTTTTAACCCTTTAGATATAAATGAAAATATTCTAATTTCTTTTCCAGTTTCATTAGATTTTGACGCTCCTATGGGAGAAAATTATCAAATTTTTGTTGAAGTCTCCCAAGATTCCTTAATTTATGATTCATATTCAATTAATCTTTCAACCCAAGCTTGTCAAGGAAATTCTTTCCAACTTCAATTATATGATGATTATGGTGATGGTTGGAATAATAATTATTTATTAATTAATGATATTGAGTATACCATGCCATCTGGTTTTACATCATATTATGCTACTTGTATTGACATTGAAACTCAGGGATGTGTCAACTTTGAATGGATTGAAGGACAGTATCCAGAGGAAACTTCATGGATTATTTTAAATACCTCTGGATCAACTTATGCCCAGGGTGATTGGGAGTATTTTGAAGATATAAATTTACCAAATCCAATAGGAGATTGTTCTTTTGGATGTACTGATCCAAGTGCGTTAAATTACGATTCATCAATTGACGTAGATGATGGGACTTGTGAGTTTTTAAATTTAGATTACATTAATAAATCAATTAAGATTTATCCTAATCCAATAAATGATAAAGTGAAAATTGATTTCAATAATTTAGTTGTAAACAATATAATTATCACTGATGTTAATGGAAGAGAGATATTTGAAAAAAATGCAATAAATCTGTCAACATTAGAAATTGATATGCAAAAACTAAATTCAGGAGTTTATTTCGCTAAAATTATAATTAATGAAGAGTTATTTATTATAAAAAGATTACTTAAAAATTAGAAATTTAAAATTATAATTTTTTAATTTTATTAAGCTTTATTAATTTCAAACCTCAAACATTATTATAAAGAATGAAAAAAATACATTTAGTTTTGATTTTTTGCTTTGTGTTATCCTGTTCTAAGGAAGATATTAATTGTAGTTCTTATCATTTAGTAATATATGAGAATTCAACTTCTTTTTTAATTACTGATTTAGTGGAATATTGTTCAGAGGAATTAGTTGAAATTCAAAATAATGGTTATTTAGTAGTTGACTCAATTTTTACAGACTATCTTGGAGATAGTTTGTTAAATCCTATTTTACCAGGAAATACTTTATATTATCATTGTGGTCACAATCACAATCATTAAATATTCAAATAAAAATTATTTTTATGATTTAAAAAAAATTTAATTACAAAAATCCTTAAATTTTTATAGATTTGCATCAGTAAAATTAAAGTTTAAAAAAAAATTATGAAAAAACTATCTATTTGTATTCTAACAATTACTTTAAGTATTAATATTTTTGCTCAATGTGATTTACCAAATTATGTAGCCCCAGTAGATTTAAACACTGGTTCTAATATGACTGTTTTAGTTCAGTCATCAACTTTTGATAATCTCCCTTCTTTTGTTGATAGTTCTTATATTGTTGCTTTAACATCCTCTGGTCTAATAGTTGGAGCATCATATTTAAGTAATCCATTTTTACAAGAAGCAATAACTATCTGGGGAGATGACAGTCTGACGCCTGAAATTGATGGCGCTATTTCAGGAGAAAATATTTCTTTTCAATTAATCAATGGATCAGAATTATACGATTTAAACGTAAATCCAAATATACTATATGCTACTAATACCTTTAATGTCTTAATTTCAGTTCAATTAGTTCAAGTTAACTGTGAGTTACCAGGTTGTATAGATTCACTCGCATTAAATTATGACCCTTTTGCTACATTTGATGATGGTTCATGTAATTACCCAATTATAAGTGGATGTACAGATATTAATGCTGATAATTTTGATATTAATGCAGAAGAAGATGATGGTTCATGTCAGTTTTCTGGATGTACAGATTCAACATCTTTTAATTATGACTCTTTTGCCAATATAGATAATGGTTCATGCTTAAACGAAGTTACAGTTTCTTTTGATTCAGTAACTTTATCATCGGTTGCTTCTCAATATCTAATTACTTCTGATAATATTGATAGTATTGACCTTACACTAGGAAATAGTCAAGTTATGAATGGAGATTTAATTGGTGCCTTCTATTTTTCTAGTGATTCTAATTTATCATGCGCTGGGTTTTCAGTTTGGGATAATGAAGGAATTAATATTTCTCTTGTTAATGACGATCCCTCAACAAATGAAATTGATGGTGTATCTAATGAAACAGAGATATTTTGGATTATTCAACAATCAGCAACTTTATTTAACTTTTTAGTTAATATTTCTTCAACCTCAATTGGTATTGGAGAATCCATTGAAAACATTGTTTTAAACGAAAATTTAATATTAGGTTGTAATTTACCAACTGCGTATAATTTCAATCCATATGCAAATATCTATGATAATGCTTGTGTTCCATTCATTTCAGGTTGTACTGATAACTTATTTTGTAATTTTGACCCTGAGGCTAATACTGATGATGGTTCTTGTTATAATGTTGATGTTACCTTAAGTATTGATTTTAATCAATTAGTAGGTCAATCTTCATCTGAATTTGTATCATATCAATGGTATATTATGGGAAATGACTTAGTGGAGCTTCCTGGTGCAAATTCAAATATATATGTTCCTCTTATCAATGGAGATTATCATTTAATAATTACTGATACTTCTGGTTGTCAGGCTTCAAGTAATATTGAGTTTTCAAGTATTTCAATTAATGAAATATTATCGAACAATGTAAATGTGTTTCCAAATCCTTTATCAAATGGTAATTTTATTATCGAATCTTATCATGATAAAATAAATAAAATTGAAATATTTGACTTATCAGGAAAATTAGTATTAAATAATACTATTATGACGCACCGTTTTGAAATTCCGAAAAAATTTCAAAGTGGGATGTATAGTTTAAAAATTTATACTAATAATTCGATATTTTTTAAGAAACTATTAGTTTTA
>CACDER010000019.1 GCA_902551855.1 uncultured Cryomorphaceae bacterium
CGAGGTTATACGTTATTTAAAAAATAACCCCGACAATAAAATTAATTTTATTGATTTTTGGAATGATAATAAAGAAAAAATAAAACTAGATTTACCTGAGAACCATAACAGTGTAAATATTATGACTATACACAAATCTAAAGGTTTGCAATTTCCTGTTGTTTTAATTCCATTCACAAATTGGACATATAACGTGCCTAGAAGAGAGTATAAATGGGTTGAAACAAACGAAGAAGAATTAAATTATTTAAACAAAATTTTGCTTCCAATTAATAAGTCCTTTATGAAATCAACATCAGAACTTAAAAATATATATTTGAATCATAAAGAGGAGCTCACTCTAGACAATATAAATATCTTGTATGTTGCTATGACAAGATCATCAGAAAGAACTTACATTTTTGCAAGAGACAGTAAAAGAAATAATATAGGAAAATTATTTTTAGATTTTGTAAAAATATATGATCCAAAATGGAATGATAATAGATCGTTATTTGAATATGGCTTGAAAGAAAAATTTAAATCAAATAAAACTGTGGAAAGCATTGAAGAGTCCAATAATTTTAAATTAAATGACGTAAAATTCAAAAGAGAAAATTATGGGGTTAAAAATGAAGCTGAATTTAACAACCTTATTCACGGAAGCAATTTACATAAAATTTTAGGATTAATTTATGATGAAAAAGACGTAGATGATGCAATAAATAAAAATATTAATTCTGCAAAAGAAAAGTGTCTTTTCAAAGACCTTATATCAAAAATCATTCATAATCAAAAATTAAAAAAATTTTATGATAAAAAATTAAATGTTAAAAATGAATGTAAAATTTTACTCAAAAATGGATCAACAATCATTCCTGATAAGTTTGTAATTTATAAAAACCACTCAATTTTGATTGATTTTAAAACAGGAAAAGAAACAAAGAAAGATATAATACAGATAAAAAATTATAAGAAAACACTAATTGAAATGGGGTATAGGTCTATTAATTGCCTAATTGTTTACATTTATGTGAATAAAATTTCAATACTAGAATTATAAAAATGGAAAAATTTTTGAAAACGGTTGCTAAAGAAATTTATAATTCAAACCAAAATCTGGATAAGATTTTTATTGTTTTCCCAAATAAAAGGTCATCAATTTATTTTCAAAGAGAATTATCTAATATAATAAAAACCCCTTTGTGGCTTCCAAAGCTATTTAGTATTGAGGATTTTTTAATTGAAATTTCGAACTATAACTTAATTGATGACACTTTACTTAAATATGAGTTTTTCAAAATATTTGAGTCGAGATCAAAAAAAAACACCTTTAGTTCTTTCGACAATTACTTAAAATGGAGCAATATAATTATAAATGATTTTAATGATATTTATAAAAATATTAGCTCTCCGAAAAAAATATTTAATTATCTAGAAAGCCTATCCAGTTTTGAAGAGTCAGAAAAAAAAAATTCTATTAAAACTACTTTAACTAATTTGCTAAAAAAACTTCCATATGTTTTCCCTGAATTTCATAAATATTTATTAAATGAGAAAAAGTGCACCTCTGGCATGTTGTATTCACTTGCCTACGAAAATCTTGAAGCATGGGTAACAAAAAATAATCTAAAATCTAAATCTATCTATTATGTTGGGTTCAATGCAATGAGTTATTTTGAAACTAAAATTTTTAGATGGCTTATTAAAAAAAATTATTGTGTGGCTCTATGGGACTCTGACAACTATTTTGTGAATATTAAAAATTTTGAAGCTGGGAAATTTTTAAAATCTCATAAAGATTGGTTTAATAAAAATAATATTGATTTTCAATTTGAAAATTCTGATTTTGAAAAATTTAAAGACATATGCATAACCCCAGCAAGAAATGAAGTAAACCAAGTTCAAATTGCTGCAGAAATATTAAATGACAGTTTAAATAAATTTTCGCCATCAGAGATAGCTCTAATTTTACCAGATGAATCTTTATTAGACCCACTACTTAGTTTTCTTCCAAAAAAAGCAAAAAATATTAATGTGAGTTTCGGGAAAAAACTTTCTGATAGTATTTACTTTACCTTCTTGAATTTTTTATTTGAATTTTATTTTTCCCATAGAGATTTAAATTACTCTTATATTAATAAATCTGAAATAGTTAAACTTTTATCTATTAATATCTTCAACAATTCAAGTCTTTTCAATAAGATGCTAAATCTCAGTGATGAGATTTCTAAAATCGATAATAAATATATTTCCAAAAAATCTTTATTAAAAAATACTGACTCTGGGATTAAAAACTTGATTCTAAAAATTTTATCTTATGATGTAAAAAATGTCGTTAATCTATTAAAAGTTATATTGGATATTATAAAACAAATACTGAATTTCGTTGATGAAAAATCAAAAGTATACGAATTGATTTTATTTAAAAATCTTTTCACTAAATTTCTAGAACTTGAACACAATTTTAACTTTTCAAAAACAATTAGTTCAATCAAAATTATGTTTAACTCTAGCTGCAAAAAAACATATTTGGCACCTAATAAATATAACTCTAACTACAGCAATATCTTAGGGTTTCTTGAAACTAGGAATTTAGATTTTGAGAATGTGATAATCCTATCATTGAATGAAGGAGTTATTCCAAAAAAAATTATCACTCACTCCATACTCCCCTATGATATTCGAAATAGTTTTAATATGAATATGGAGATTGAATATGACTCAATCTATTCATATCATTTTTATAGACTGATTAAAAGAAGTAAAAAGGTTAATTTATTGTATAATGAAGAAGTGGGCGGATTTATGGGAGGAGAAAAAAGTAGGTTTATCCATCAAATAAAAGAACTATTTGCAAAAAAAAAATTAAGTAAGATTAAATTACACAAGCAAAATTTCAAAATCCCCAAAAAGACTGCCGAAAATATAATTATTAAAAAAGATAATTATGTTGTTTCTAAAATTCAAAGTATGATAAGTGATAAGGGGCTTTCTGCAAGTTCGTTGAATTTATATAAAAAATGTCCAATTAGATTTTATTATGAAAAAATTTTAAACATTCCCGAAACAAAATATAATAATGGAGAAATTACTCCTGATATCTTTGGAACTGCAATTCACAATGCTTTACATGATTTTTTGGAACCATTCAAAAAAAAGAAATTAAAAGCAAAAAACCTTGATGAAATTTATCCTAGAATTGAACAAAAAATAAAAAATATTTATACAGAGACTTTGATGAAAGACACGTCTAAAATTGGGAAAAATATTCTTACGGAGTCGATTTCTATAGACCTAATTAAAAGATATTTTGACTTTGAAAAGAAAAATGCAATAAATAACAACATAAAAATATATGATTTAGAAAAAGAGCTTTTTCACATTATAAAATATGGTAAAACTAATATAAAACTTGTTGGAAAAATCGACAGGATTCAAAGTATTAACGGTCAAACTCAAATTTTAGACTACAAAACTGGTTCTGTAAAAGCATCTGAACTTAAAATATCTGATGTTGAACTTTTAGTTTTTGACCCTAAACATCAAACTGCCTTTCAGTTATTTTTTTATTATTACTTATATAAAAAAAATAATTTAACTAACAAAGATCTTTCCTCAGGTGTTGTTAGCTTAAGAAACTTAAAGAGCGGGTTCCTCCCTATTATTATTGGTGGGCAACAAATTATTAATGAAGATTTAATAAATGAATTTGAGAAACACTTAATTAATCTAATTTTCAAAATCAAAGATACTAAATATCCTTTTTCTCATTTAAATAGAAAAGAAAAATGCATTTTCTGCGATAACATCTAATCAATTATTTTGATTTAAGTCTACGATCTCCAATTTAATACTTTTTACGTCTCTCCAAAAGTTTTCTTTTATTTTATAGCAAATATCTATACTTTTTAAAGGATTTATTGATTTTAATAATTTTGCTTTTTTAAAAATTATGCCTTTGAAAAATAGAGTTGGATCATTTTGTTGAAATAAAGTTAGGCTTACATGCTCCTTATTTAATCCAATATATTTCAAGTCCTGCACAAATACATTATTGGATTTAAAGACTGGCTCAGGGTTATGAGGCCCATATGGTTCAAATTGAAACAAAATTTTCATAAATGAGGGGGTAATTTGCCCAAAATCTATTTCTGACTCAAATAGAAATAAATTACTATATAAACTGTCACTATTTATGTATAATTGACTTTCAAATAGCTTTACGAAATTTAAAAACTTATTCTCTTCAATTACTAATCCAGCAGCAAATTCATGACCCCCAAACTGAAAAATTAGTTCTTCGCATTTTTTTAATTCATTATAGATATTAACCCCTTTCATGGATCTCGCAGACCCGAAATATTTATTGTTATACTTGGTGAAAACAATAGTTGGCTTTGAAAACTCTTCCAATAGCCTTGATGCTATTATGCCAATTAAACCTTTATTCCAACTTTCTCTAAGAATAATAATTGACTTTTTATTATGGTCTATTAACGTTCTTGCTTCTCTTAAAGTTTTATCTTGTTCTATCTTTCTTTTATTATTTAAACTTTCAAGGAATTCAAGTTTTTTTTTAAAATCATTTGAGTTTCTGGTTAAAATTAAGTCAATAGCTATTTTTGCGTGAGCCATTCTTCCTGCAGAATTAATTTTAGGAGCAATTTGAAACAAAATATCGGATGAAGTTATTTTTTTACTATGATTTTTGCCCATAAAATAGCTAAAAACTGATTTACCATTATTAATAATATCTAAGCCTAATTTTGCTAAAACTCTATTTTCTTTTTCAATGGGAACAATATCTGAAATAGTTGCAATTGATACATAATCTAAATATGATGCCGCTATTTTTTCATCTAAATTATTTTTTAAGACAAATCCATGAATCAATTTGAACCCGACTGCACAGGCACAAAGCTCAGAAAATGGATAATTTGATGTACTTAATTTATTATTTAATAATGCAAATGCTTTAGGTAAGATATGAGATGGCTCATGGTGATCACAAATTATAACTTCAATATTTCTTTTATATGCATATTCTATTACTTTATGTGAAGAGGTGCCACAGTCAATTGTTATAATTAAATTTACATTTTTCTTGATAGCATCATCAATACCCAAAAAAGACATTCCATAACCTTCTTTTTCTCTATCATTTACATAATAATCACAATTTACCTTCTGATTTAGAAAAAAATCATATAGCATTGAAACCGAAGTTGTTCCATCAACATCATAATCACCATAAATTCTAATTTTTTTATTTTCTTTAATTATATTATTAATTTTATTTATTGCTTTTTCCATATCCTTAATGAGAAACGGGTCATGAAGCATACTTAATTGAGGTCTAAAAAACTCTTTTGCCTGTGAATAAGTTTCAATTCCCCTATTTATTAATAATTGACAAAGAACATCTGATATCTTTAATTTTTTTTTTAATCTATCTAATTTTTCTCTACTAATTTGATGTTGAAAATTCAAGTTGTTCATAAACAGAATATTATTTATATGATTTTATAACTATTACAAATTCACCTTTTGGTTTATTTATTGAAAAGTGATTTACTAATTCTTCAATATTTCCTCTTATGCTTTCATGATATTTTTTTGAAATTTCTCTACTTATTGATATTTCTCTATCTTTTTGCAAATGCAACTTCATTAAATCTAAAGTTTTGATTAACCTATGAGGTGACTCAAATAAAATTATTGTCAGAGGTGTTTCGGCCCAACTCTTAATTCGTGAAATTTTTCCTTTTTTTAGCGGTAAAAAACCCTCAAAAACAAATCTTTCACATGGAAACCCAGATTCTATCAATGCCGGAATGAGAGCTGTTGGACCTGGTAAACACTCAATTTTAATATTATTTTTTAAACACTCCCTGATAAGCAAAAATCCGGGGTCAGAAATTCCTGGAGTTCCCGCATCTGAAATTAAAGCTATTCTAATACCTAATTTTAATTTTTCAATAATACTTTGGAGCTTTCTATGTTCATTATAATTTTGATACGAAGAGAGTTTATTTTTTATTTTGTATTGATTTAAAAGCTTTACGGTTACTCTGGTGTCTTCAGCTAAAATTAAATCTACATTATTTAGAACTTCAATACCCCTAAGCGTTATGTCTTTTAAGTTTCCAATTGGTGACGGAATAATATATAATTTTGACATTTTTTTTTAAACAATTTAATAAATTATAATTTTAAAAAAATCGATTTTATTAGTTTTGTTATAAATTTTTTTATGTTTAAAGAAAATTCAAATTTGTCATCAATTAGAAAAGGTCAGATCGAAGTCATCTGTGGATCAATGTTCTCTGGAAAGACAGAGGAATTAATCCGACGTTTAAAAAGAGCTGAGTTCGCCAAACTTAGAATCAAAACTTTTAATCCACATGTTGATAACAGGTACGGTGAAAACAAATTAATCTCTCATAACTCAAATGAGATCACATCTTTAACTATTAAAAAATCTCATGAAATACTTGATTTATACGATAATGTTGATATTGTAGGAATTGATGAGGCGCAGTTTTTAGATGAAGAACTTCCTAACATTTGTAACACTCTTGCTAACAAAGGTGTTAGGGTAATTGTGGCGGGTTTAGATATGGATTATTTAGGTAACCCTTTCGGCGTAATACCTAAAATAATGGCAATTGCAGAATTTGTAACAAAAGTTCATGCTGTGTGTATTGATTGTGGAGATATTGCCCTAAATTCACATAGAACAAGCTTATCTAAAGATTTAGTTGAAATTGGTAGTGAAAATAATTATCAAGCACTTTGCAGGATGTGTTTTAGCAAAAAGAATAAATAATGCTTTTTTTTCAAATTAGTTTAAGAAATCTTACTGAGTTGTGCAACGGAAGCTTCAGTGGTAATAACATTGACTTCTCAGTTAATAACATTATTTTTGACAGTAGAGCCTCAAATTTATCGAGAAAATCAATTTTCGTTGCCTTAATTGGAGAAAACCATGACGGCCACGACTATATAGAACAATTGTATAATTTCGGATTAAGGTGTTTTATGGTCAATAGGAGTTATCAAATAATCAATAAAGAAGCAAATTATATTATTGTTAAAAATACCCTCAGGGCGTTTCAACTATTTGCAAAAGAGCACAGGCTAAAACACAATATTCCTATGATAGGGATAACCGGAAGTTATGGAAAAACTATTGTTAAAAACTGGCTTTCAGAGTGTTTAAGTAAAAAATTTAAGGTTGTTAATAGTCCGAAAAGTTATAATTCTCAAATAGGGGTTCCCCTTTCATTGCTTAAAATTGACGACCATCACGAAATTGGAGTATTTGAAGCTGGTATATCCAGATATAACGAAATGCGGGCAATTGGAAAAATTATGTTGCCAACAATTGGGATTTTTACAAATATAGGAAATGAACATTCCGAAAATTTTTTTTCTATTAAAGAAAAAGTTCAAGAAAAGCTTTTGTTGTTTAATAAAAAAACCTCTGTTTTATACTGTAAAGATTATAAGGAAATTGATGATCAAATTAAATTAAAAAACTTTGAAGAACTTATCACGTGGTCAACACATGATCGGTCAGCAAATTTTTTTGTTGAGATAAAAACCATTTTAAATACGACTGAAGTTATAATTTATAATAACGAATCTAATTTTAGATTTAGAACCTCTCTTACTAAAAAACCTGATATAGAAAATTGTATTCATGTAATATGCTCTCTTTTATTTTTGAAACTGAATGAAAATTATATTACTAATGCTGTAAAGAAATTAACAACTTATCAGCAAGGCTTTATAATGAACGGCGGAAAGAATCAAAACATTATTATTAATGATAATAACCCTTTAAGTATTGACTCAGTAAAAATAGGAGTTGAATTTTTAAAAAAACAAAATGTAACTAAGAATTCAATTTTAATTTTATCAAATCCGAAAAAAAATAAATACATCCCTGGTTCTTTTTTTAAAAGACTTGCCCTTATAGCCAAAGAATATAAACTAAATTTAATCATAGGAATTGGTGTTTTTTTTAAAACTATTGAAAATTACATTCCGAATTCTGTTTACTTCAGAAGTCAAAAATCTTTTATTAGAAAATTTCAGAATATAATATCTTATTCTGGTATTCTTATTTGCGATGAAAATATTACTTCGTTAAAGACGCTCTCTAAAGTATTTGAAAAAAAAATACATGAAACTTGTTTAGAGATAAGCCTAAACTCTTTAAGTAAAAACTTTCATTATTACAAAAATAAACTGTCTGATAAGACTAAAATTATGGTAATGGTTAAATCTTTTTCTTATGGATACAGCTCTTATGAAGTAGCCAAACAACTAGAATATAATGGAGTAGACTACCTTGCAGTTGCATATACAGATGAAGGTGTTGTGCTCCGAAAAAAAGGTATCAAATCTAAAATATTAGTTTTGAACTCTCGGGGTGAAAATCTAAGCAAGATGATTGAATTTTCATTAGAGCCTAATATTTATGATTTTGATCAGCTATTTAAAATTCTTGAACAATTAAAAGTGAAAAACATACAGGGCTTTCGTGTTCATATAGAAATTGACACAGGCATGAATCGTCTTGGCTTTAAGGAATATGAACTTGAAAAGCTTATTAAAGCTATTAAATTAGAAAAACAAATAAAAGTCACCTCTGTATTTAGTCATTTGGCCAATAGTAGCAAAAAAAATTGTAGTTACACAAAAAAACAAATTGATAATTTTTCTAGAATTTGTGAATTAATTTCTAACGCCCTTAATTATAACTTTCAAAAACATATACTAAACTCTGCGGGAATTGAAAACTATAATTATGCAGAGTTTGATATGGTTAGGCTGGGTATTGGACTATATGGTTTTGGGAATAAATCTCTTGAAAATATAAGTTCTTTTAAGTCCATTATATCTCAAATCAAACATGTTAAAAAAAATGAGTTTGTTGGATATAACAAAAACTTCAAAGCTGAAAACAGAATGAAAATTGGAATAATTCCTGTTGGTTATGCTGACGGGTTAAATAGAAAATTAAGCATTAATAATGGGTGCTTGTATTTAAATGGGAAAAAAGCTAAACTTGTTGGCGATATATGTATGGACATGTGTATGATTGATCTGTCAAAACATAAATATATCAATATTGGTGATGAGGTAATTATCTGGAGTAAACAAAAACACATCAGTGATATAGCAAGGAAATCTGAAACCATTTGTTATGAAGTTCTGACAAATTTATCTCCCAGAATAAAAAGAGTTTTTATTGAAGACTAATTTCTTTTTCTAAATTGATAAATAATGAATACATTATTGAAAAATATAACACTCCCGCCTGTCTTTCAAAAACACTTTCCGTAAGAAAACCAAAAAAAGAAATAAATAAAAAGATAAATGCAATGTCATTAGGCTTAACTTTAAATAACGGATATATAAATAGATATAAAATCAAGCTGAAGCCAATAAATCCAAGTTCTGCAAATGATTGCATAAATTGATTATGATAATTAAAATTTCTTTTATAAATCAACTCCATTTCAGAACCATTCCAAAGTTTTATTTGATTGCTTTTTAATCTTGATTTTAAGACATTGTCAGCCATATCTACCCCAAGGCCTTTAATAAAATTTGATTTGATAATACTAGCACCTATATTCCATATGTGTGCCCTCGGGTTTGTATTTTTTTGATTTTTTTTTATAAGAAAGGATTTGGCCTCTAAGACCAAGTCGTTAAACCTTTTTTTTGAGTATTTGTTTGAAAATATTATCAGTAAAGAAAATAGTGTAAATAAAAAAAGGGTTACTAGGGGACTTATTCTTTGACTTTTAAAAACCCGATTAATTAGAATAATTATATATGTTACAATCATTATAATAATGAAAACTCTAGACAAGAGTAATAATATAGAGAAAATAATTAGTATTAAATAGAAATACCAGGCCTTATTTTTTATATACGAATTATTGTATATTTTTTTTTCGATTAAAAAAAAACTTGTTAAATATATCCATGATTTGTAAAATGCCTGATTAGTCATTAGATGTGTGAGATCTTTATAAAAAAAACTGCCTGACTGGTTAAACAGAATATTATCAATCAATGAACCAAGTAAGTCTAAAGTAGCTGAAATTAAAGCTATTATTAGAAAAAAATTTATTAAATAATTTAATTTCACTTTTGACAAAAACCCCTTATGCATAATAAATGTTGGAATCAAAAGTAATGGTAGTTTTAAAATTAAATCTTTTAACACAAATTTATAATTTAACGAACAGGCTCCTCTTATCACAAGCATCAGAAAAAATAAATTTAATGCCACTATAATACTTAAATAATTATATTTTATTTTAAACCCATTATGATATAAATGAATTAAAAAAATCAACCCTAAATATAAAATGCTAGTGAATGTTAAACCCTTTATTGAATCTGATATAAATATTGATACAAAAGCCAATATAAGAGCTATTATTCTATGATGCTCTAAGTTAACACTTGATCTAATCATTTAAAGTTAAAATTGAATAATATTTTGCGGTATCAGATAAAATTGAAATAGACTCTAATACAGCTTCATCATAATTTAACGATGATTTAATAGCGCCCTCTCTATAATGGCTCCTTACTAATAGCTCCTGAGAAATATATTTTAAAATTTCATCTTTATGTTTGTATATATCATTTTTCTTCAAATCATTTAATAGTTTTTCAACACCAATCAATGAATCTTGCAGCTTTGAGTATTCTTTTTTAGACGCTTCAACTAAATCTGATAGAGATTGCTCTGTCTGTGTTTTGTACTTTAAATCTTTATCTGAAACAAAATCAACAAAGTTCTTATAATTTATATAATCATCTTTTTGATCAAAATCTAAAGGAAATGTATCATTCATTAAAAAATATTCTGTGGCATAATCAAAAATTAGTTGATTAGAAATTAATGAAATTAAAATTTCGGGAGCTTCTGAAATTTTAATACTAATATCTGGATCTATGCCCCCTCCGTCGTATACTTTTCTTCCATTTAGAGTATAAAATTCATTTTTTAATGAGTCTGGAATTTTACCAACACTACCATTTTTGTTTTTATTTGAATAGTCTAATGCCTGTATACATCTTCCACTAGGGGTATAATATTTTGCAACTGTAACTTTTACTTGAGAATTGTAACTTAACTTTCTAGTCTGCTGCACTAGCCCCTTTCCAAAACTTTTCTGCCCAATTATTACAGCTCTATCAATGTCTTGGAGAGTACCTGAAACTATTTCTGAGGCTGAAGCTGATGATTGATTAATTAAAACAACTAATGGTATTTCTTTATCTAAGGGATCTAGTCTTGTTTTATATGACTTATCCCAGTCATCTATTTTTCCTTTCGTCGAAACGACTTCTAAGCCTTTAGCCATAAATAAATTACAAATATTAATTGATTCATTTAGTAGGCCACCGGGGTTGCCTCTCAAATCTAAAATTAAACCTTGTAAATTTTTTTGTTTCTTTAAACTTAAAATTGCCCTTTTCACCTCATTGGCGCAGTTTCGAGTAAAGCTTCTTAGCTTTATGTATCCTATATTGTCTGAGATAATACCTTTATATGGAATAGAATTAACTTTTATTTTTTCTCTAGTAAGTTTTTTTATTAAATATTCGCTATGCCCCTTTCTTTCTATTAGTACTTCTACATCTATTCCTGGCTGACCTTTCAAAACAGAGCTAACCTCTTCTGTTGACTTCCCCTTAACTGAATTTCCATCTATTTCTATTAATTTATCTCCCGCAATTAAACCCGATATATCAGCTGGAAAACCTTTATATGGCTCAACAATTATAACGTAATCATTTTTTTTTCTAATTACAGCACCTATTCCTCCATATTGCCCTGTTGTTTGAAATTTAAAATCCTCAATATCTGACTCTGGAATATATGTTGTATACGGGTCTAACTCTTTTAGCATTGAATTAATAGCCGTCTCTACCATTTTTGCAGGCTGAACTTTATCTACATAAAAAATATTAACTTCTTTAAATAAAGTATTGAAAATATCAAGATTTTTACTGACTTCAAAATATTCTGTGTCATTTGAAAATGAAATTAAAATGCTTGTGCATAAAGTTAAAGGCAATAGAAATAAAAAAAAATGTTTCTTCATAATTTTGTTTTTAAGGTAATGGATCGTAACCACTTCCGCCCCAGGGGTGGCATCTAAGAACTCTTTTAAATATAAAAATTATTGCTTTGTAAAAATTATACTTTTTAAGTGCCGCTATTGAGTAGCTTGAACATGTTGGTGTAAACCTACATGTAGGAGAAAATAAAGGAGATATTAGCTTTTGATAAAACTTTATAAAAAAAATTAAAATATAATTAATCATTTAATTGATGAATTAAAATATTAAAGATCGCTTTTAATGAAACTATTGTTTCAATATATGGTTTTCTTTTTGAATTGTAAATTAATATTACTTGTAATTTGGTATTAATATTATTATATATAAAATTTTTAACTGATCTGTATCCTTCTTTAATTTTTCTTTTAATTAAATTTCTATCTACAGATCTTGGAAAGTTTTTTTTTGGCACACTTATTCCTAATCTCAAAGGAAATCGCTGATTAACCTTTTGGTTAGTTTTTTTCCAGATTAATATGAATTCTTCGTAATATATTTTCTTTCCATTTTTTAAAATTTCCGAAAAAACAACCTTATTAAGCCTCTCTTCCTTACAAAATGTATTTCTCATAATAACTTTTTACAAAAAATTTACTTTTTTTTATTTACTTTATTCAAATACTGTTCTAAAGCCATTGACATTGAAGGGGCTGTCTTAGTTGGGGCTTCTATATTAACTTTTAAGCCTACTTCTTTTGCAGCTTTTATAGTTGTTTTTCCAAAAGCCGCAATTCTTGTATTATTCTGAATGAAATTAGGAAAATTTTTTTTAAGGGATTTTATTCCTGATGGACTAAAAAATACTAAAACATCATAAAAAACATTTTCAAGATCAGATAAATCGCTGCAAACTGTTTTAAATAAAATTGCTCTTTTATAATTTATATCATTTTTGTCAAGTTGATTTGGTATTGTTTCTTTCAACAAATCAGAAGAAGGAAGTAAAAACTTTTCATTTTTATGTCTATTTATTAAATCAATCAAATTGGAAAAATCATGACTTCCGTAATATATTTTTCTTTTTCTGTATGTTATATATTTTTGAAGATATAAGGCTATTGCTTCAGATAAACAAAAATATTTCATTGTCGAGGGCACTTCAAATCTCATTTCTTCAGCAACTCTAAAATAGTGATTTACAGCGTTTCTGCTCGTTAAAATGACGGCAGAGTGGTCTGTAAAACCAACTTTTTGCTGTCTAACTTGAGCGGCTGTAAGGTTCTCTAAATGAATAAAGGGCCTAAAGCTAATACTAACTTTTTTTTTTCTTGCTAACTCAAAATATGGAGAAGCGCCATTAACCGGTTGTGGTTGGGAAATTAAAATAGATTTTACTTTCAAAACTAATTTGTTTGATTATACTCATTTTAGGAAAAACTAAACGCTTAAGTTAATTTTTATCCACAAAAAGGGCATTAATTCAAGAACGCAAAAATACAAAATAATATAAAATATTCCTAAACTATAATTTCTAGAAAAATAGAATACTGTATATGCCTTAGAAATCAAATAGCTGATAAACGAAAACTTAAATAACAAAATTAAATTATCAATATTTAGCTTATTGTTTAAAAAATATATAATTGTAAGAAAAACAATTGGAGCAAAAAAATAATTGAAAAAAGATAATTCATAATTAACAAAACGTTTAAATATATTTTTACTCTCGAATAAAACGCCCATAATAAAGGCTATGCACCACCTAATTATTGCAATAAACGCTATTGTAAATAAAACCTTATAATGCCCCTCTAATATGTTCTTTGAAAAATAATTCAAATATGCCCCTAATAAATAAAATAAAATGTATACAGATTGAATTGTGGTTAACACTGTAAAAATTATATTTTTTTTATACCCCTCTTGTGCTCTTAAATATTCGTTACTGTAAAATAGTTTTAAATACGACAATAATAATTTTCTATTATCATAATATAAAAAAAAATATATCAATGTAATAAAAAAGAACACAACTAGCTCAAAACTTGACTGTGGTTCTTTTCTTAAAATTTCTTTCATTTAAATATTTTTATGCCCAATCAATATAAATTAGAAGATTCTTTGTTAATATTAATTAACAATAATAACTTTGTAAAAATATTAAATTTTAACGTATATGGATTTATTTGAATCTCCTGATTATTATAACATAGAATCATTATTTTCTGAAGAGCAGATTATTGTAAGAAACTCCACTAGGGATTGGGTAAAAAGAAATGTTTCTCCTATTATAGAAAATGCATGTCAAAATTCTAAATTTCCTAAACAAATTATTTCTGGGCTAGGGGAAATTGGAGCCTTTGGGCCATATATTCCTGAAAAATACGGTGGTGCTGGTCTAGATCAAATCTCGTATGGGTTAATAATGCAAGAATTAGAAAGGGGAGACTCAGGAATTAGGTCAACTGCTTCAGTTCAATCCTCATTAGTAATGTACCCGATTTTCGAGTATGGTAGCGAAGAACAGAAATTAAAATATCTACCAAAACTTGCCTCTGGGGAAATTGTTGGGTGCTTCGGTCTTACTGAGCCCGAATTTGGCTCAAATCCTGCGGGAATGCAATCTAATTTTACTGATAAAGGGGATTATTATCTTTTGAACGGATCTAAAATGTGGATTTCTAATGCACCATTTGCTGATATTGCAATAGTTTGGGCTAAAAATGAACAAGGAAGAATTGAAGGATTAATTGTTGAAAGGGGTATGGAGGGGTTTTCGACTCCGAAAACTGAAAATAAATGGTCTTTGAGGGCTTCTGATACTGGGGAGTTGGTTTTTGATAATGTAAAAGTTCCAAAAGGAAACCTTTTACCTAAAAAAAGTGGTTTAGGGGCGCCTCTTGGATGTTTAGATTCTGCTAGATATGGAATAGCGTGGGGTGGAATTGGAGTTGCAATGGACTGCTACTTCACGGCTCTCAAATACTCAAAAGAGCGGGTTCAATTTGACAAACCTATCGGTAGCTTTCAGCTTCAGCAAAAGAAGCTTGCTGAAATGATCACTGAAATTACCAAAGCGCAACTACTAACTTTAAGGTTGGGCCAGCTTAAAAACAAAAAGCAAGCTACTTCTGCCCAAATTTCTATGGCAAAAAGAAATAATGTTGAAATTGCTATTAAAATTGCTAGAGACGCAAGACAAATTTTAGGCGGAATGGGGATAACTGGAGAATATCCAGTTATGAGACATATTATGAATTTAGAATCAGTTGTTACTTATGAAGGAACCCATGATGTCCACCTTCTAATTACAGGTCTTGATATAACAGGGCTTAATGCATTCAAGTAAACTGGTTCATAAAATTAATAAGCTCTTTTTTTACTTTATTTACTTTAGATTTTAACTCTAGAAAAGTCTCTTTTATTTCCCCATATGATTTAATTTCTTTACATATTGAAAAATAAAACTTAATTTTTGGTTCTGTTCCTGAAGGTCTAATTGAAACCTTCATTCCTTCTTCTGTTATAAATTGAAGCAAATCTGTTTTAGGAAACCCTTTATAATTTAAATAATCTCTTTTTTCTGAAATTTTTTTATTCAAAATTTTTCTAGGAAATTTCGCTCTAAAGCCTTTCATCAAATTTTTAATCTCTTGATTTCCTTTTTTTCCTTTTTTAACAAATGACATCATGTCCTCATAAAACACGCCGTAATTTAAATATATTTCATGAAGAAATTTTATAATGCTGGTGTTATTTTCTTTTAACCAAGCATACATTTCCGAAATGATTACTGAGGCTGTTACTGCATCTTTATCTAGAACATAACTACCCATTAAATATCCATAGCTCTCCTCTGCTGCGAATAAAAATTTATTTTTATTTTTATTTTCTAAAATAACATTTGCCATGTACTTAAAACCGGTTAAAGTTTCATGTGTTTTAATATTATATGTTGATGCCATCTCTTTTAACAAGTCAGAGGTAACTACTGACTTTATTATGTAATTATTTGCCTCAAGCCTATTTTGATCTTTAAGGTTCAATAATAAATAATTTAATATCAATGCGCCTGTCTGATTTCCATTTAGCAACAAGTATCTTTCTTCTTCATCTTCTTTAACCGCAATACCAACTCTATCTGAATCTGGGTCTGTTCCAAAAACTAAATCCACATTGTTTTTTTTCGCTAATTTGATTGCTAAATTCAGTGCTTCAGGCTCTTCTGGGTTTGGTGAGATAACTGTAGGAAAGTCACCACTTATTAAATCTTGTTCTTTGGTTGTTAAAATGTTATTAAAGCCAAGATATTTTAAAGCTTTTGGAATCACCTTAACCCCAGTCCCGTGAAGACCTGTATATACGATTTTATGTTGTTTTGATGATATGTTTTTTGAAAATGAATATTTGAGCTCTTTTATTTTGATAAAAAAATCTTGATCAATATTTGAAATTGAAATCTTTGCCGACTTTTCTTTTGTAACTAAACTTTGAGTGATTTTATTATTAAACTTTCTATTTAAACTCTGTTTTAACTGAAAGTTGAATTTTTTTAAAAACTCAAATACTTGAAGAAAGTCTATTTGATTTATTGTATTTATTATTGTGGTATCTTTTGGTGATGTAATTTGATTACCATGCTTGTCAAAAACTTTCAACCCATTATATTCTTTTGGATTATGGGATGCAGTAAACACCAAACCTAAATCACACTTTTTTTTTATAACTAAAAATGACAACATTGGAGTGGGTTTTAGTTCTTCAAAAATCTCCACTTCTATATTATTCAAATAAAAAACTTTAGCCGCTAGTTTTGCAAAAATTTCTGATTTGTTTCTAGAATCATATGCGATTGCTATACAAGGTCGTTCCCCTTTTTTTAGATTTGAATTTCTTAATAAAAACCTAACTATACCTAAGCAAGCTCTTGAGACGGTATATTTATTTATTCTATTTGAACCAATACCCATTATGCCTCTCATTCCACCTGTACCAAAATCTAAATTTCTATAAAAAGAATCTTCCAGCTCTTCAGGTTTATTTATTAAAGATTTTATTTTGTTTTGATCTGACTCATCCTCTAAATTGTCTAACCAAAATTCTGCTTTTTTAATTAATTGACTGATCATAAGATTTCTTTTTAAAAAAAATATTTAAAACAACACCAAGTACTAATAAAAATATACCAAATAATGCTTGGATAGAAAACTTTTCGTCAAATATAAAATATCCAAATATCAAAGCAAAGATTGCTCCGATATATTTAAATATCATAATACTTCCTGAAGGTTGTGATTGTATTCCTTTTGTCATATATATTTGAGCAATTAGAGAAAAAAACCCAATACAAATTAAATAGAAAAGCTCCAGCTTAGTGGGGGGAGTCCAATTGAAAAATGATAATATTGACATTATTGGTGTTGATATTAACGGAAAATAAAAAACTGTTACTAAATGATGGTCTGTGTTTTTTAATTTTACTATACATAAATAAGCTAGTCCGGAAAAAACTGAAGAAATAATTCCAACTATCACATAATTAATTGGAATTTGATTTGATTCATCAAACCCTTTTATAAAGACAACCCCAATGAATGAAACAAAGAAAAAAAACCATTGTTGGGGGCTTATTTTATCTTTTAAAAAAATAGAAGTAAAAATAATTGTAAATATTGGAGATAAATATTGTATTATAACAGCTATTGCAAGTGGTGTTTTATGTAAAGTAATGAAAAAAAGAGATAGTGCGATTGTTCCGAATACACCCCTTAAAATTAAAATTTTTTTATTCTTACCAAAAGGCATTATCTTTTTATACCTTAGTAAAACCATCAAGTATATCAATGAAAATATTGATCTAAAGAAAACTAGCTCAAAAACAGGAATTCTATTTAGTTCTTTAACTAAAACATTCATTAATGAAAACATTAATGCAGCAAATATCATATACCATGGGCCCTTGTTCATATTAAGTAAAATATAAGATATTAATTAACATTAATGTTTATTTCGAAAAACAAAATTATTATCTTCGTTAAAATGATTAAAAAAAACAGAAACTATCATTCTCATCATTCTGCTATAATTGAAGATGGCTGTAAGATTGGAAGTGACACTAAAATTTGGCATTTTTCTCACATAATGGAAAACTGTATTATAGGAAACAACTGTTCTCTTGGCCAAAATGTCGTTATTTCGCCAAAAGTGATTATTGGCAACAATGTTAAAATTCAAAATAATGTATCTGTTTTTACTGGCGTGATATGCGAAGATAATGTTTTTTTAGGTCCCTCTTGTGTCTTTACAAATATAAAAAACCCTAGGTCTGAGATAAACAGAAAAGATTCTTTTGTGTCTACGATAATTTCTTCTGGTGCATCAATTGGGGCAAATGCTACTATTATTTGTGGAATTACTATTGGTAGATATTCTATGATAGGTGCTGGGGCTGTTGTCACAAAAAATGTTTCTCCTTATGCCCTCGTTCTGGGAAACCCGGCAAAACAAGTGGGGTGGGTAAGTGAGCATGGAGAGAGATTAGATTTTAAAAACTCTCTAATTTCAACATGTGAAGCTTCAGGTGAAAAATACATTTTGAATAATAATAATATAAAAAAAATATAATGAGGTTTGCTCTGATGGGTTTAGCTGGATATGTTGCTAAGAAGCATGTTTTTTCAATAAAAAAAACTAACAACTTTTTAGTAGCTGCAATCGACCCAAATGACAATGTTGGGTTTATTGACAATTATTTTGACAATGTTACTTTTTTTACAAAGTTTGAAAGATTTGACAGGTTTATTGAAAAACTTAATAATGCTGACGATGGAATAGATTATATTTCTGTGTGCACCCCTAATTATTTACATGACTCTCATATTAGATCTGCTTTAAAATGGAACTCAAATGCTATATGTGAAAAACCGCTTGTTTTGAGTCCATGGAATTTAGATTCTATATGCAGACTTGAAAGAACTTTTAAAAAATCTGTTTATCCTATCCTTCAATTAAGACTTCACCCCAGTATAATAAAACTAAAAGAAAAAATCACAGACTGTTATAGAGCAAAAATTTATGATGTTGAATTAACTTATATTACCCCACGAGGCCCTTGGTATTATTCTTCTTGGAAAGGACAAAGTGCTAAATCTGGGGGCATTGCCACAAATATAGGGGTTCACTTTTTTGATATTTTAATTTGGATCTTTGGTTCTGTTAAAAAAAGCGTTCTTCATGTTAAATCTCATGACAGGTGTTCTGGTTTTCTTGAACTTGAAAAAGCAAACATTCGTTGGTTTCTATCTATTGACAAGTTTGCCCTTCCAAAAGAGGCTAAAAATTCCAACGCGTACAGGTGTATAAAAATAGACAACGAGGTTTTTGAATTCTCTAATGGATTTGAAAATTTACACCTAGACTCATATAAGAACATTCTTTCAAATAATGGCTTTAGTCTTGATGACGCTAGACCTTCTATAGAAATAACTCACAAGATTCAATCAAGCAAAGCAATTGGCTTAAAGGGAGAGTATCACCCATTTTCTAAACTAATATTTAACAATCATCCATTTAAAAGTATATGATTACTCAAAACTCTCATAAAAAACTTTTTCTTTTTGACGCCTTTGCCTTGATTTATAGGTCATATTTTGCATTTATTAAAAATCCACGGGTTACATCAAAAGGTTTAGACACCTCCGCTATTTTTGGTTTAATCAATACCATATTAGAAATTAAGACAAAAGAAAAGCCAACACATTGGTGTTTTTGTTTTGATTCCTCTGAACCAACAGAGCGGCACATAGAATATTCACAATATAAAGCTCAGAGAGATAGTATGCCTGAGGGTATTTCTGAAGCCATTCCTTATATTTTTAAAATATTGGAAGCTATGAACATACCTGTTTTGTCTATGCCAGGTTATGAGGCGGATGACATTATTGGCACTGTAGCAAAAAAAGCGGCAAAAGAAAATTATATGGTTTATATGATGACTCCTGATAAGGACTTTGCTCAACTTGTTTCTAAAAATATAAATATATATAAACCCGCATTTAAAGGAACTGGCCCTCAAATATTAGGGGTTTTAGAGGTTAAAAAAAAATTTGAAATTGAAAAGGTCTCTCAGGTAATAGATTACTTAGGAATGACTGGTGATGCCTCAGATAATATTCCTGGAATTCCTGGCGTTGGAGATAAGACTGCAAAAAAACTAATTCAAGAATTTGGTGGAGTTGAGGGAGTTTATAGTAATATTGAAAAAATATCTGGTAAGCTTAAGGAAAAAGTTTTAAATAATAAAAAACTTTGTCTACTATCAAAAAAACTAGTTACCATAAATGTTAATGTTCCTGTAAATTACAATATAGATAACTTTCGCCTAGAAAAGTTTAATATTGAAAAATTAAAAATAATTCTTAAAACTCTTGAATTTAATACTCTTTTATCAAAATTAACTCCTAAACCGTCAGATTCTTTAAATAAGGAAGAAAAAATAAATTATAATAATGAAAATAAGAATGATAAACTTGATTTGTTTTCTTCTTATAATGTCTCTTTGCCTAAACTCGAAAAAAAAGAAAAAAACACTTCCTTATTTAAATGCATTACTGATATGGACGAATTGAATAAAATTGTTTCTGAAATAAAAACTTCTAGTGTGCTTTGTTTTAAAATTTTTTACACTGATGAAATTATTGCTGGGATTTCGATTTGTCATAACGGAAATTATTCATATTACGTTCCTTTGAATACCAACTATGATAAAGCAACTTCATCAATAGGTTTGATTATAAATCTTTTTGAAGACTCAAATGTTCTTAAGGTGGGCCACAACCTTAAACATCAAATTAATATATTAAAGCGTGTTAAAGTTTTTGTAAAAGGGCCTTTATTTGACACTATGATTGCTAGCCATTTGATTAATTCAGAATCAAATAATAATTTAAAAGTTCTTTCTGAGTCTATTGTGGACTATCAAATTGAAAACCTTAATTATGAATATGCCATAATGCATTTAATTAAAGGGGCTCCTAGTAATGGCCAACTTTTGAACTATTCCTGTGAATTGGCTCTTTTGCCTTACAAGCTTATGGTTTATTTTAAAAAAGAATTAACTGATAATGACTTAGATTATTTGTTTTACAAAGTTGAAATGAATTTAATCTATGTCTTGGCAAGTATGGAAGAAACTGGCGTTAAAATTGATGTTGAATACTTAGACAATTTCTCTAAAAAACTTCATAAACTTATTAATAAATCTGAAAATGAAATTTTTAAATTAGCAAAAGAAAAATTTAATTTATCTTCTCCAAAACAACTTGGGGTGGTTTTATTTGAAAAAATGAAAATAATTCCCAATGCAAAAAAAACAAAAAGTGGACAATACTCAACATCGGAAATTTCTCTTTCTAAGATTTCTAAAAACCACCCAATAATAACTTTAATTTTAAATCACCGATCACTCGAAAAATTAAGGTCTACATATGTTGAATCTCTTCCTTCTTTAATTAATAAAAATACAAGAAAAATTCATACAACTTTTAATCAATCAGTCACTTCTACCGGTCGTCTTTCATCAACTAAACCTAACTTGCAAAATATTCCTATTAAAACCCTTCTTGGTAAAGAGGTGAGGAAGTCCATTATTGCTTGCGATAAAAATAATGTTTTAATTTCAGCAGATTACTCCCAAATTGAGCTCAGAATTATTGCCGAAATGAGTGGTGATGATAATATGATTAGTGCATTTAAAAAAAATAGAGACATACACACCTCTACTGCAGCAAAAATATTTAATGTCCCTATTGAAAGTGTTTCAAAAGAAATGAGATCTAATGCAAAAGTTGTAAATTTTGGTATCATTTATGGTGTATCTGCTTTTGGTTTAAGCCAGCAAACCAACCTATCGAGAAAAGAAGCAGCTGAAATTATTAAAACCTACTTTCAATCTTTTCCTAAACTTAAAACTTTTATGGATAATCAGATTTCTTTTGCTAAAAAATATGGATTTGTTAAAACATTATTGAATAGAAGGCGGAGTTTAATCAGTATTAATTCCTCAAACTCTTTTGTTAGAAGTCATGCAGAAAGAAATGCTATCAACTCTCCTATTCAAGGAAGCGCTGCTGATATAATTAAAATAGCAATGGTTAATATATATAAACAACTTTTATCTAAAAATTTATCTTCTAAATTGATTATTCAAGTTCACGACGAATTAATATTTGATAGTCCAATTGAAGAGGTTTCTATTATTAAAAGTATTATAAAAAAAGAAATGGAGAGCGCAATAAAAACTACTGTTCCTTTAACTGTTGAAATAGGGGTTGCTAAGAATTGGTTAGAGGCTCATTAAATTTATTTTATTGAAACCTAAATAACCTTGATCTAAATCTGTTAATTTTTTGTACCCCATTTTTTTTAAAATAGATATTGCTATTACTGACCTATAACCTGCTTGGCAATGAATTATATAATGTGTTTTTTTATCTAACATCCTGTGGTTATCATATATACAACTTAAAGGTAAGTTTTTTGCATCATTAATTTTACTAAAATTATATTCGTCTTTTTCTCTAACATCAATGATGTTATTTAAGTTATTATTTTTTTTATTAAATAATTCTATTGCTGATATTTGATTAATTGATGAAATTTCTTCTCCACATTTTTGCCATTCTTCTAGACCTCCATCTAAAAAACCAACTACATTATCAAACCCTACTCTTGATAATCTAATTACAGCTTCTTTTTTGTTTTGATTATCGCAAATTAATAAAATTTTGGTTTTGGGATTTTTTAAAATTTGTCCTACCCATGGGGCAAATTTTCCGTTTAAGCCAATAAAAATTGAACCAACAATATGCCCTTTTATAAATGTTTTTTGGTGTCTAACATCTAAAACTAATGCTCCTTTTTTTTGTTCTTTTTTGAAATTTTCAACACTTAGATTAAATTGTTTTTTGGTTATTTCAGATACTTTAGAAATTTTATTTGATTTATTAAGTTTTACGTTTTTTATAAAATATTTTGGTTGTTTTGAAATATCTTTAGTTACTATTTTTATGAATTCATCTTTAGATACACTTGAATTTAGTGCAAAATTTTTGATTTTTTGATTTTTTAATGTATCAAAGGTTTTGTTACTTATATTTTTTCCACATGTTGATCCAGCGCCATGAGCTGGATATATTATTATATCATCATTTAATGGTAAAATTTTATTTTTTATTGATTCATATAACATTGATGCTAACTGTTTTAATGAGACATTTGAACTCACAGCAAGATCTGGTCTTCCTACACTGTTAATGAATAATGTGTCTCCTGTAAAAATAGAATGTTGTTTATTATTTTTATCAAATAATAAATAACAAGAAGATTCCATAGTGTGACCTGGGGTGTGTAATAATTTAATTTTTACACCACCAAATTTTATTTCATCATTATCATTTAGTTTAATAAATTCAAAATTTGTTTTTGCATTAGGTCCAAATATTATTTTTGATTTGGTTAATTTTGATAATTCAAGGTGACCTGAAACAAAATCAGCATGAAAATGAGTTTCTAAAATATATTTAATTTTTAAATTATTTTTCTTAGCGTAGTCTATATATTTAAACGGTTCTCTTAAGGGGTCAATAACAACAGCATCATTTTCTGATGATATTATATAAGAAGCTTCAGATAAACAACTTGTGTAGATTTGTTTAATTATCATTATTTCATGTTATTTTTTAAAAATAACATTAATTCACTTTTACCTCTAGGTTTACTAACTATTTTCATATTGTTATCTAAAATAAAATACGTTGGTGTTTTATTTATTTTATAATCCTTACAAACAGGAGAGTCATAATTTTTAAATTGTGATACATTAATCCAGTTGAATTTTTTCTCATTTAATACTTTATTCCATTTTTCTCTATTAACATCTAGAGCAACACCTATTACTTCTAAACCTTTAGTCTTATATTCATTATAAACTGAAACAAATCCTGGTAAATCTCTCATACAATGAGGACAATGTGTTGCCCAAAACATTACAATAGTATAAATATTTTGTTTACAAGTATTTTTTAAATTGACTAATGATCCTAAATTATTTTTTATTGTAAAATCAGGTGGAATATTACCTATTTGTAAATTTTTAAATAGTTTAGCTTTTTGTTTTAATAAATCATTTATTTTAATTTCCCCACATGCTTCTCCATAAAAATATTCTTCCATAATGTATGTAGCAACATCTTCTAATCCTGAACCATAAAACCCATCAAGTAAATTGTATAGTGCGAATTCAAAAACTTTTTCATTTAATTTTGCTTTATTCATAATTTCATCAACAGCATTATAATAACCAGATTCGGTATGGCCACTGTGTTTAATTATATAATCTTGAAATCTTTTTGAATAAACTTTTGATCTTATAAATGATTCATTGTTGAAATCTAAATCAGAAAAATATTTAAATTTATCTTCTGGAAATTTAGGACTAGTAGCTAATTGTGTTTTTGAAAAAAAAGTATTAGGATTTTTATTAACTAGAGCTGTTGTAAAGTTAGATAAATCTTTTTCTAATTGAGAAATTTTATTAGATAATTCATTAACCTTAATATCATTTCCTTCTTTTCTAGCTTGACCTCTTTGTCTTTTAAAGTTTTTTATTTGATTTTGAATTACATTATCTTTAGCTTTAAATTCTCTTAAAGCAGAGTTTTCATTGGAAATTAAAATTTTAACCCCATCCTCTAACTTTGGTTTATTAAATTCTAATGATAATTTCTCTTCTACTGAATTTAATATTATATCAATAGTATTTTTATCGTTAATTAAACCTATTTTGTAATAACCAATGGGATATTTTTTAAATTTAAAGAAAAATGAACTTTGAGAATTAATTCTAGTACTATCTATTATATAAGCGTAATTTCCTTCTGTTCTATACAAATTAACTTGTTTACCGATTTGTCTGGGAATATT
>CACDER010000020.1 GCA_902551855.1 uncultured Cryomorphaceae bacterium
CAATGGAGATATCTCATCTTGGGATATTTCAAGCGTCTCAAATATGAATTTGATGTTTTCAGCATCTTCATTTAATCAAGATTTATCCTTGTGGGATTTTTCAAGTGTGACAGATATGTCATTTATGTTTTATAATGCATCGTCATTTAATGGAGATATATCAGGATGGGATGTTTCAAGTGTAACAGATATGAGTGGTATGTTTAGAAGTGCATCTTCATTTAATCAAGATTTGTCATCTTGGGATGTATCAAACGTAACTGATATGAGTTATATGTTTTACGAAGCAGATAGTCTATCTGATGAAAATAAATGTGCTATTCAAGAATCTTTTTCATCAAATTCTAATTGGACCTATGATTGGGCTGATTTGTGTCCATTTAATTTCACCGATGATAATATTCATCAAGCAGTAGATGAGTGGATAGCTGATTCAGTTTCTGCAGAGTCTATTTATGGACATATTAGTAATTGGGATGTTTCAAGTGTGACAGATATGAATCAATTATTTGATCAAGCTACAAATTTTAATAGTGATATCTCATCCTGGGATGTTTCAAGTGTGATAAATATGAGTTACATGTTTAATAGTGCATATGCTTTTAACCAAAATCTTTCATCATGGGATGTATCAAGTGTGACAAATATGGATTGGATATTTAGTCATGCATCTTCATTTAATGGAGATATATCAGGATGGGACGTTTCAAGTGTGACAAATATGGGTTGGATGTTTGGTGCAGCATTTGAATTTAATCAAGATATATCATTGTGGGATGTATCAAGTGTTACAAATATGGCTAATATGTTTTATATGACTGATTCATTTAATCAAGATTTATCATTGTGGGATGTTTCAAATGTTACAAATATGGGTGAAATGTTTTCTCATGCATCTTCATTTAATGGAGATATATCCTTATGGGATGTATCAAATGTTACCAATATGTATGATTTATTTTTTGTAGCATATGACTTTAATCAAGATTTATCTTCATGGGATGTATCAAGTGTTACAAATATGGAGAACCTATTTTCAGCTAGTGACTTCAATCAAGATATATCCTTGTGGGATGTCTCTAGTGTTACCAATATGAATAATATGTTTGGTAGTGCTGATTCATTTAATGCAGATATATCCTCATGGGATGTTTCAAATGTGACTGATATGGGTAATATGTTTAATTATGCATCTTCATTTAATCAAGATTTGTCTTCATGGGATGTTTCAAGTGTGACAAATATGAGTGAAATGTTTAATAATGCATCTTCATTTAATCAAGATTTGTCTTCATGGGATGTATCAAATTTGACAGTTATGAGTAATATGTTCTCTGAAGCTAATGGTTTATCAAATGAAAATAAATGTACTATTGATAGCACTTTTTCATCAAATTCTAATTGGCAATATGATTGGGCTGATTTATGTCCATTTAACTTCACCGATTACAACATTCATCAAGCAGTAGATGAGTGGTTAGCAGATTCAGTTTCTACTGAGCTTACTTATGGGCATATTAGTAATTGGGATGTTTCAAATGTTTCGGATATGAGTGGTTTGTTTGAACATGCATCAAACTTTAATAGTGATATATCTTCTTGGGATGTTTCAAGTGTGACTGATATGAGTTGGATGTTTTGGGATGCACCTTTATTTAATGGAGATATCTCAGGATGGGATGTTTCAAGTGTGACTGATATGAATTGGATGTTTGAGGGAGCATCGTCATTTAATGGAAATATTTCAGCATGGGACATATCAAGTGTAACAAATATGGGAGGTATGTTTAATAATACAAGTTTATCTGAAGAAAATAAATGTGCTATTCAAGAATCTTTTTCAGCAAACTCTAATTGGCCTTATAATTTTGATTGTAATCAAACATTTCAAATTCAAGTTCTTAGTTTTGAGTATGTACCTGGAAATTTAATAATTAGCGTTGGTGACACAGTAGAATGGATTAACAACGGTGGATTTCATAATGTTAATTTTAATGTAAACTCAATAACAGGTGAAACCTTTGGCAACCCAACTTTTGTTCAATCTTTAGGAGCAAATTCCGGAGGATCTCTAGGGACTATTGTATTTACAACTCCTGGAGTATACTATTACGATTGCTCAATTGGAAATCATGCATCTCAAGGAATGGTTGGTACAATAACTGTTGAATAATTATAATTTGTAAATCATCTTTAGTTAAGATAAATTGCTACAATAAAATTTTCCATTTTCCATCATTTGATCAACATCTGAAATTTTGTAGTAATAAGTTCCCTGAACAATAGAACAAGGTAGGATACCATCATTTCTTAACCTAAATAGAGTAGCTTGAGAACAAGATAGTAATTCACAAACTTGTGATGATTTAATCCACTTTTTTTCATTTCTTTTTTGGGATTCTTCAAAATAGTATTTAATAATTTCAATAATTTCAGATTTTTGTCTTTCTAATAATTCTTCTAATGAGTTTATATACATATTTAGTTTATTTAATTAATATATGTACAAAGGACTCAAATAATATTAAATATTCATGTATACATTTTTTATGTATACAAAATAAACTAGCGTAAAGACTGCGATTTAAGATATTCTTGAAATTTCATATTGTACTTCTCAACGCTTATTTCTTTATTTTTAATATTTGAAATTGTTTGCTTTGAGTTATTAATCCTTTTCCCTTTATCATATCTACAATTTCTATCAATAAATCTTGATAGAGCATGGTCATTTTCAAATTTTAAGGTTCCCATTTCTTTGAGAAATAACATAGAGTAAATGACTTCAATTCTAGATTTATTTGAATCAAAAATATTAAACTTTGAAATATTTTTTTGTTTATTTTTCTCATATTCTAGCTCTTTGTACAAAAATTTAATATATTTTTTTCTAGAATACATTTTATCCTCAATACTTGATTTTTTTGCTTCATTAATTATACTTTCGCTTATTTGAATTTGATCATTAATAAAATCTAAAACTTCACTATCTTGATGATGCTTTAAAAAAATTGGTAAAGTTCTATTATATTTTTCTTTTAATTCATTGAAAGAAATTTTTAATGATTTTTTTAATTTAAGTATATAATCATTCCTAATTTTATCAAATTTTGTACTTGCTAATTGTAATGCTTTTACTAATTCCATTTTTTTTCTTTTCAAATTAATTCTTTTCTTCTAATAAGTAAAAAATAGTTATCACCAACCAAAAAAAAATACATTGGAAAAATCATTAGTTTCTATCTAACAGAATATCAGTGAATTACATTCTTGAAATTCACTTTAGTTTACCTTCATAAGTACTTGATTGTTAGTAACTTAGTTTACATTAAAATAAACAATTATTTTTAAAAACGTCAATTTTTTAGTAAATAGACTTCAAAGTTTGCATTTCATCTTGAACTCTGGTATTTACCATTTTAGCATAATGCTGTGTTTGTCTAATACTTTTATGTCCCAGCATTTTACTAACTACTGCAAGTGATATTCCTTTTGCTAGAGTTACCGTAGTAGCAAATGTATGACGTGCCATGTGAAAGGTCAGAATTTTATTAATATTAGAGAGTTTTGCAAGTGTTTTAAGATGTATATTAGTTTTCTGGTTACTTATCATAAATATAACTCTACTATTTTCTATGCACCAAGAGTTTGACTTGTACTTATTTAATATTTTTAAAACCTTTGGTAGTAAGACGACCTCTGATTTTACTTTTGATTTTCTTCTTATTGTTTTAGCCCAATAATCTCCATTTTCAAATATAATTTGATTTGATTTTAATTCTCTTAAATCAATATATGAAAGTCCAGTATAACACGATACTAAAAAGCAATCTCGAACAGTATTTAGAGTTTTATTATCAATAACTAGATTAGCAATTCTATTTAATTCCTCATCATTTAAATACTCTCTATCAACTGTTTGTACTTTTCCTTTATATTCTATGAATGGATCTCTATCTATTAATCTATTTTGAATGGCTATTCGAACAATTTTTTTAAAGGTTTGAATATATTTTACTGTGGTATTATTTGAACACATAGCTTTAGTTCTTAAATAATGATCAAAACCTTCTACAAAAGAGTAGTCTATAAATCTAACATCAATATCAGTTTTATTATGTGCTTCTTTTAAATATCTTGATAGATATCTTTTACTCATATTATACTTAACAAGTGATTTGTGTGATCTTTGATTTACATATACAAGTTGTTTAAACTTTTTTTGCTCTTGTTCAAATAAATTAATAATACCTAGAAATTTTTTATCATATCCAAGATAGTAATCTAAAATCCTTTCAATTGAGTAGGTGTTATTATTCTTTATACACTTGAGTTCAGCGTCATACAATTGTTTTTCCACCGCTTTAACATGATCATAATATCTTTTACCTTCTGGATGTTTTTTGTTTGGAAATCCTTTCTTTTTATCCCAAAGATTAGGTGGTATTATTTTCCCAAGTGAAAAATCTTTTCTTTTTCCCCTAAGAGACGCTCTACAATAAATAATACATCCTTGTTTTTTTTTATTGAGTCTTGTAAAAAAGTAAACATTCAAATAACTCATAAATCATTTAATTATTCTACAAATGTCATAAGAGTTATTTAATTGTTTTGTATACAAATTGAATGTATACAAAAAATGAATTTTTTTAAAGACACTATATCAACACTGAGATATGCAAAAAATGACAAAATATGAAAAATTGTCTTTTTGCTAAACTATTGAAAATCAACGATTTGAAAAAAAACTATATCATATGAAAAATAGCTTTAAATCAAAATAGTGGAGATGCAGGGACTCGAACCCTGGTCCAAACACGAAATATAATGAATTTCTACATATTTAGTATTCAATTATTTTCGAATAAAATTAAGATGAATACAATCCTATATTTTACCTTAGCCCTGAAATTTTCATTTTTATTTTTGGGCAAAACAAAAACTAGTAATCCTTTTATGATACTCTAAAAATTTGAAGCGATTAACTTTCTTTAAATAAGAGTAAAAGCTGCTGTAATCCTAGATTATGCAGCTAAAGAGTAATTATACTCGCCAATTAAATTTTGTAATTATTATTTACGAGCTAATTACAACGCTCGATATGCTTATCAAAATATTTAAACATGCTGTCAAATCCAATCATCCCCATATTTTTTACAAATATATTACTTCATTTTATTATTTACACATTTTTTTTTAGACAAAAAACAAATTTGTATTTTTGGTTATTAAATATACTACAATGATAAACTTAGGAATTTTAAAAGAAGAAAAAAAACCTTTTGATTTCAGAACACCACTTATACCCGTACATTGTAAAAAAATACTCCAAACAAATAATATCAAAATTTTTATTCAATCAAGCAATATTAGATGTTATTCTGATAATGAATATAAAGATAATGGTGTACAAGTTGTTGATGATATTTCTTTTTGTGATATATTAATGGGAGTAAAAGAAATTCCAGTTGAAAAAGTGATTCCTAATAAAATATACTTATTTTTTTCTCACACGATTAAAATGCAACCTTATAACAGAAATCTCTTAAAAAAAATAGTAAATTCAAATATTACTCTTGTTGATTATGAATTATTATCAGATGCTAACAATGATAGAATAATTGGTTTTGGAAGATATGCAGGGTTAGTTGGATGCTATAATGGATTTTTAACATATGGTAAAAAATTTAATTTATTTAATTTAAAACCTGCTCATAAATGTAAGTATTTTAATAGTCTTGAATTAAAAAAGATTAAACTACCTCCAATTAAAATTTTAGTTACTGGAAAAGGAAGAGTAGGAAAAGGAGTTTGCGAATTAATTGATATGATTGGAGTTAAAAAAGTAAATATTAATGATTATTTAAGCATAAATTATGATTTTCCAGTATATATTAATATTGATTTTTTAGATTATTATGAAAGAAAAGATGGTTTACCATCAAGTGAAAAAGATTTTTTTAAAAATACAAATTCTTATAAGTCAGTGCTTAAAAAATTTGTTAATGTTTCGGATATTTTTTTTGCTGGGCATTATTATGACAAGAACTCTCCTTTTCTATTATCAGATGATGATATGAAGTCTGATGCTTTTAAAGTTAAGGTAATTGCTGATATTTCTTGTGATTTAAATGGTCCTATACCAAGCACAATTAGGTCTTCCACAATATTAGATCCAATTTATGGTTATGATCCTATTAAAAAGAAAGAAGTTAGTTTTAAAAATAAAAATTCTATTGGTATTATGGCTGTGGATAATTTACCATGTGAGCTTCCAAGAGACTCTTCACAAGGGTTTAGTGAAATTTTATTTAAAAGAGTAATACCATATTTTCAAAAATTTATATCAACTAAATATAATGAACCTTCATTTCTAAAAAAGGCTACTATTTGTTCTAAAAATAAACTTACTGAACGATTCAATTATTTATCAGATTATATAAAATAAATCATTACATAATCATACCAATAATAACTGCAGTGAATAAGGATGCAATTGTACCAGCAATAAGAGCTCTTAATCCAAGTTCAGATAAATTTTTAGTTTGATTTGGAGCTAAAGAACCTATTCCTCCAATTTGAATTCCAATTGATGCAAAATTTGCAAAACCACACAATATATAAGTAGACATTATAATTGATTTATCATAGGTAAATAAATTTGCTGATTTCATTTCACCTAGAGACTTAAATGCAATAAATTCGTTTAAAATTGTTTTTTCTCCTAATAGTTGTCCAACTAAAACTGCATCATCCCATGGTACCCCCATTATCCAAGCAACAGGAGAGAATATATATCCAAATACAAATTCAAGTGATAATCCAGAATAACTAGTATTATTACTGATAATATTATTTAGCCCTAGAATATCTCCAATAATATCTTTAAAAATATAATTCGTCATGGCTATTAAAGCAGTGAAAACTAGTAACATTCCAGCAACATTTATTGCTAATTTTATACCTTGATATGTTCCAATATTAATTGCCTCCAAAACATTATTTCCGAAATTATGATCGATTTTATAGCTAAATTCTGAGAATTTATTTTTTTCTGGTACAATTATTTTTGCACATACAATTGCAGCAGGAGCAGACAAGATTGAGGCAGTTATTAAATGTTGTGCATAGAGAATTTGTTCATTTGAATCATTATTTCCTAAAAATATAATATATGCAGCTAGAACACCTCCAGCAATTGTTGCCATTCCTCCACTCATTAGACAAAAAATTTCTGATTTTGTCATCTTTGAAAGATATGGTTTAACAAGTAAAGGTGCTTCTGTTTGTCCTAGGAAAATATTTCCAATTGCAGCAAAACTTTCAGCACCAGATAGAGTTAATATTCTTCTTAATATGAGAGAGAAAAAATTTACAATCTTTTGAAGAATTCCAAGATAATAAAATATACTTGTCAGAGCAGAAAAAAAAATAATAGTTGGAATTACTTGAATAATAAAATTTATTAATGGAGGATCTATTTTCCCACTAATATATGATGCAAACAGAAAATTTGTACCCGCATCAGTAAAGGATATTATTTTAATAAAAGCACTTGAAATAAATTCAAAAATTGATGAAATTAAAGGAATATTTATTACGGAATATGCTAGAATAAATTGAATTAAAATTCCCTTTAACACTAATTTCCAATTAATATTATTTCTATCAAGACTAAAAACAAAACATATTAAAACTAAGAATATAACTCCAATAAATCCCCTAAAAAAATTTAATGATTTGGATTCAATAAATCCCTTTTTTTTTGAAATCCTGTTAAATTTATATATAGTATTATTTTCAGTTAAGATTAACTCATTGTCTGATACACTATAATTATAATTTCTTACAGTGTCTTTTGGTTGGTTATAGTTAAACTCTATTAAATTTTTTTTTAGTTTCCATTTACCTGTTGCAATAACTTTTTTGTGATATAATGAGTATTTAAATTCTTTATTATTATTTATAATCAATTTGTCATTATCACTAATTTCATATAAAGTATCGTTATCAATATTAGTAATTGAAGTAAACTTCCATTCTCCAACTATTTCTGAAGAATAGATATTTGAATTGAAGACCAATAATATGTAGAAAATAAATTTTTTCATTTATTCTGATTATTTCGTCTATTAATTTCATCTCTGTATTTTGCTGCCAATTCATAATTTTCTTTTTCGATTGCTTCTTTCAATTTCAGAGACAATTCTTTAGTGGAAATTTTGGATATACTTTTATTGTCATTTAATGGGGAATTTTTTTTTGATTTTTTTTCAACTATTTCATTAATATTTTTATCCTCTAAAATTATTCCTGCTTGATTTAAAATACTTTCATGAGTATAAATAGGAGAATTAAATCTCAATGCTAGAGCAACGGCATCAGATGTTCTAGAGTCTATTGAATAAACTTTATTTTTATTTTCTATTACAATATTTGAATAAAAAATACCATTTCTTAAATCATGAATAATTACTTCTATTAACTTAATATTTAATATGTCAAACATTGATCTAAATAAATCAAGAGTAAGTGGTCTTGGTGGTATAAAATCTTTTTCAAGTGCAATTGCAATTGCTTGAGCCTCAGGATGACCTATTACAATTGGAAGTTTTCTAGAACCATTCTCTTCACTTAGCAATAGGGCATATGCATTAGATTGTGATTGACTGTACTTTAACCCTTCAACAATTACTTTGACTTTCATAATATTATAAAATAAATTCTAATAAATTAATTATCAGATTTAAATTTTTTAATTTCAGATATTAATTTTGGAATTACATCAAATGCGTCACCTACAATGCCATAATCTGCGGCTTTAAAAAAAGGTGCATCTTTGTCGGTATTAATTACTACAATATTTTTTGATGAACTGACACCAGCTAAATGTTGTATAGCACCTGAAATACCAATAGCAATATATAATTCGGGGTTAATGGAGATTCCTGTTTGACCAACATGTTCCGAGTGAGGTCTCCAACCTATATCAGAAACTGGTTTTGAACATGCCGTAGCAGCGCCTAAAACCTGAGATAATTCTTCAATCATTTTCCAGTTTTCAGGTCCTTTCAATCCTCTTCCAGCTGAAACTACAAGATCGGCCTCAGGTAAAGAAATTTTATCGGAATTTTTGTTTATGGAAATAGAATTTAATTTGGAGGTATAATCTATATCAGGCGATAACTCTTTAAATTCTGTATTTGAATTTGACTTTATTTCTTTTATTCCAAAAGAATTAGGGGAAATAGAAATTATCTTTTTTTTATTGCTTATTTCGTAATTTGCATAGGCTTTATTTGAAAAAACTTTCTTTTTAATTATGAATGGTTCAATTGAGGAGGGCAATTCAACTACATTTGTTATTAGAGAACAATTTGTAGTTAAACTTATAGAAGGGGTTATTGATTTCCCATGATTTGTATTTGAAACAATAATTATATCAAAATTTTTTTTATTAAAATAATCAGAAATAATATTTGAATAGAATTCATCATCATAGTTATCTTTTGGATCAATTGGAATATGAACGATATCATTGGCTCCATATTCTTTTAATATGGAATGATCTAAATTTTTTCCTATTGTTATTACTGTAAAATCACTATTAATGAGTTCAGAAAGTTTTTTTCCATAAGAAATAGCTTCGTAGGACGATTTTTTAAATTTTTTGTTATTAGATTCTGCATAAACTAAAATCATGATATAAATTTATTAAATTACTTTAGCTTCTCTATGGAGTAATTCAACTAATTCTTCAATATTATTTGAATCAACCATTTTACAAGATGCCTTTACTATTGGTTTTTCGTATTTATTTAACTTTAAACTCGATTGTAAGTCATTTTCAGGTTTTACAACACTGAGAGTTTTTTTTCTAGCCATCATAATTCCTCTCATTGAAGGAATTTTTAAGTCTTTTTCTTCTACAAGACCTTTTTGCCCAGCTATAAGAATTGGAAAATTTGATTCGAGAACTTCAATTCCACCATCAATTTCCCTTTTTAAATGAACAACATTATCTTTAATATCTAGCCCAATACAAGCGTTAACAAAGGGTATATTTAACATTTTTGAAATTAGTCCAGGTACAACTCCACTGTTGTAGTCAATTGATTCTCTTCCAGTAATTATTAAATCATATTCTTTATCTTTAATGTAATCATAAATTAATTTTGCAATATTTAGGCTATCCTTTGGAATATGATCTATTCTTACAGCCTCATCAGCTCCAATTGCTAATGCTTTTCTAAGGCTTGATTCGCAAGAAGAATCTCCTACACATAGGACAGTAATATTTGCTCCATTATTTTCTTTAATAAATACGGATTTTGTGAGGCCAAATTCATCATATGGATTAATAACAAAAGAGATACCAGACGTGTCGAATTCTCTATCATCAACAAAATCAATTTTTGAGGTTGTATCTGGTACATGACTTATACAAACTAAGATTTTCATATTAAATAAATTAGATATATTACCAAATTTAAGTTAATTTTTATGTTTAAAAAACTTATTTAACGATAAGTATTTATTTTTTTTATGAAGTTAAATTAAATATTGTAATTTTGCTAAAAAAATAGTATGAAAACAATCCAATTTAGACAAGCAATAGCTGAGGCAATGAGTGAGGAAATGAGATTAAATAAAAAAATTTTCTTAATGGGTGAAGAAGTTGCTGAATATAATGGGGCTTATAAAGCTAGCCAGGGAATGTTAGATGAGTTTGGACCAGGCAGAATAATAGATACTCCTATTTCTGAATTAGGTTTTGCCGGAATAGGAGTTGGAGCAGCAATGAATGGATTAAGACCAATTATAGAATTCATGACTTTTAATTTTTCTTTGGTTGCAATTGATCAAATAATTAATTCAGCCTCTAAAATGATGCAGATGTCAGATGGTCAGTTTCCAATTCCAATAGTTTTCAGAGGTCCCTCTGCATCAGCTGGTCAACTAGGAGCTCAGCATTCTCAAGCTTTTGAATCTTGGTATGCAAACTGCCCAGGATTGAAGGTTGTATGTCCCTCAAATCCATACGACGCAAAAGGTTTACTCAAATCATCAATCAGAGATAATAATCCAGTTATTTTCATGGAATCTGAGCAAATGTATTCTGATAAAGGTGAAATTCCCGAAAACGAATATTTAATTCCAATAGGTTTAGCAGATATCAAACAAAATGGTTCGGATGTTACATTAGTGTCATTTGGTAAAATCATCAAAAAAGTTTTTGAGGCATCAAATATACTTAATGAAAAAGGAATAAATTGTGAAATTATAGACCTCAGAACCATAAGACCCATTGATTATGAAACGATAATTAAATCTGTTAAAAAAACTAATAGACTTGTTATAATTGAAGAAGCTTGGCCTCTTGGATCAATTTCATCAGAAATTTCATACTTCATTCAAAATAAAGCATTTGATTTCTTAGATGCTCCAATTAAAAGAATTTGTACTGCTGATGTACCTATGGCCTATGCTCCAAATTTAGTAGAAGATTTTTTACCTAGTGTAGAAAAAATTGTTTCTGAAGTAAGATCAGTGATGTATATTTAATTAATCATACTTGAATAAGTCCTACATTAAATTTATCATTCGATATTGAATTATTAGAAATTTCAATTCCAACTGATATATACTCTCTTGTTTTAATTGGATCAATTATTTCATCTATCCAAAGTCTTGATGCTGCATAAAAAGGATCAGTCTGATTTTCATAATCTCTGAAAATTTTTTTCTCATTGTATGATTTTTTTTTATTTTTTTTGTTGATACTTGAGATCACCTTTGTAGCTTGGTTTGCGCCCATTACACCAATTTTAGCAGAGGGCCAAGCTAAGATTAATCTAGGATCATATGCTTTTCCACACATTGCATAATTTCCTGCTCCATAAGAGTTTCCAATTATTATTGTAAATTTTGGAACTACAGAATTAGCCACAGCATTAACCATTTTAGCTCCATCTTTAATTATACCTCCATGCTCAGACCTTGATCCAACCATGAATCCAGTAACGTCTTGAAGAAAAACTAAAGGAATATTTTTTTGATTACAGTTCATTATGAATCTAGCACTTTTATCTGCTGAATCAGAATATATTACACCTCCCAATTGAATTTCTCCCTTTTTATTTTTAACAACTAATCTCTCGTTTGCTACAATTCCTACAGGCCATCCATCAATTCTAGCTGTTCCACAAATTATAGTCTTACCGAATCCCTCTTTAAATTCTTCAAATTCAGAATTATCAATTAGTCTATATATTATCTCTTTCATGTTATAGGGTTGTGAATTACTTTTAGGGATAATTTTATAAATTTCTAAAGGATTTTTTTTTGGTAGTATAGGTTTAATTCTTCTAAAGTTATTTTCTTTTTTTAAATTTACTTTTGAAATGATACTTTTTATTTTATCAAGGCAACTTATATCATCTTTAACTTTATAATCTACTATACCAGAAATTTCACTATGAGTATCTGCCCCACCTAATTTTTCATTATCAATAATTTCTCCTATGGCAGCTTTTACTAGATGTGATCCTGCCAAAAATATTGATCCAGTTTTTTCAACTATAATGGAATCATCACTCATTATAGGAAGATATGCACCCCCAGCTACACATTGTCCCATAATAGCAGAAATTTGTGTTATGCCTTTTGAGGATAATTTTGCATTATTTCTAAATATTCTTCCGAAATGATATTTATCTGCAAATACTTTATCTTGAAGGGGTAGAAAAATCCCTGAACTATCAACAAGATAAATGATAGGTAAATTATTTTCAATTGCAATTTCTTGAGCTCTCAAGTTCTTTTTAACAGTTATAGGAAACCACGCTCCTGCTTTTACAGTAGAATCATTTGCAACAATTATACATTTTATATTTGATATTTTACCAATACCAATTATAACGCCACCTGCTGGACAACCTCCATAATCCTCATACAACTTATGGCCAGCAAATTTACCAATTTCATAAAAATTATCATCATCAATCAAATAATTGATTCTTTCTCTGGCAGTTAATTTACCTTTTTTATGTTCTTTATTTATTTTATCAATTCCTCCTCCAAGAGAAATTTCTTTAATCATTGAATTTAATTTTTTAATCTTTTCAATCATATAATCTATATAGATTTTTAAATTTAATAAAGTAAATATATGAAATACATATGTTTTTTACTTTTAAGTTTATTTTATGTAGACTCCTTCATTTGTTCCTAGAATAACCTCAACATGATTTTTTATTGATGTTGATAAATTCAGTCCAGAAAAATCAGATTTAATAGGAAATAGTCTGTGTTTCCTGTCAATTAAGGTTACTATTTTTATGTTGAAGACATTCAATTTTATGAAAAAATTAAGAGAGTACACTAATGTTTTACCACTATTAATAACATCATCAATTATAATTATTGGTATTTTAGAATAATTAATTTTATGGTGTGGTTTTATAAAATTCTTTGTCAAGTCAGGTTTTTTTTTATCAATATTAAATTCAGATAAATATATTTTAAAATTAGAATTATTTTTTAAAATTTTAGAAATTCTTTTTGCAATTAAAAACCCATTTCCTTGGATACCAACTATAAATAATTCCTTGAATTTAATGTTGTGCTCGATTATTTGCCAGGATAATCTATTTATTTTTTTTGATATATTTTCTTTATTTAGTATTTGAGTTATTGTTTTCATTTACGATGTTTTTATAAGTAATAATATACTTTCAATGTGAGAAGTATGAGGAAATTGATCAATCAATGAAAATTTTTTAATTTGATATCTATTTCTTAATAATATTTCCATATCTCTAGCTTGAGTAGCTGGATTACAAGATATATATATCAAGTTTTTACAATCAATATCTAGTATTTTTAGCATTGTTTTTTTATCTATCCCAGATCTTGGTGGGTCTATAGTTATTAAATCAGGAGCTGAATCTAAATATATTGAATTAAAAAATTTTTTTATGTCCAAATTATATAATTTTAAATTTTTTATTTTATTTTTTTTGATATTCTCTTTGGCATTTTTTATTGCATCGTCGATTATTTCAACACCTATAACTTCTGTATCATTAAATTTCTTGGCAATTAATTGACAAATAGTACCTGTTCCACAATATAAGTCTAATATTACTTTTCTTTCTTTAATTTCAGAAACATATTCAACTACTTTCTGAAATAATTTTTTAGAAGAATTAGTATTTGTTTGAAAAAAACTATTTAAACTAATTTTAAAATTTAGACCAAGAATTTTTTCTTCAATATAATCAATTCCATAAATTAGTTTGTTATTAGATTGGTATGATCTATCTCCAATTTCATCATTTATTGAGTGAATAAGTCCTGTAAATCTTTCCTTAAACCTTTTTTTTAATATATATATTAATTCATCAAATTTAAATAATTCATGATTTTTTGATGTTGTTATCAAATTAATTATAAAATTATTATTCGATATAGATTTTCTTATTTTTAAATATTTAAAAAATCCTTCTTTTTTGGGAGCATGCCAAGGAGAAAATCCTGACTCCATAAAAAATGATTTTAAAGTGGGTAAAAAGTCCTCAAAATCTTTGTCGAACAAACCTGAATCTTTGTTGAGATCCTCTACCATCCACCAACTTCCTCTTTTTTTGAATCCAAGGGCGAATTCGTCTACATCCGTTTGTTTAATCTTATCATATTTAATTGCAGAAAAAGAGTATTCCATTTTATTTCTATAATGATATAAATCAGGAGAATCTATATATTCATCAAAATAATTTTCTATATCGTGAATTTTTCCTATTCTTTTGAATGCCTCTATTGATCTTTTTAATTTTATATTTCTTTGTGTTTTTATATCTAAATTAATAAATGGAGCACCGGGTATGTCATCAAATTCATTTGTTATTTCAAGTTCTGATTTTACCTTAACTTCAATTAAACTACAAACAATATGATTAGATTTAATTTTTTTAATTTTTCCAATTATGACTTGTCCAATAATTACATTTTCAACAAAACAAATTAGATATCCCTCAGAGGATTTTATTCTTCCAATTCCTTTTCCGTCAAAGGTTAAATCAATAATTTTTGTTTCAATTAAGCTATTTTTTTTTAAGTTACTTTTTTGGTAGCTTATCATAGTTAAAATTAGTTTAAAATTTCAGTTGTTTTGATAAATTAAAAAGATAATTAAAGGTTTCTGGTCCTTCATTAAATAGAAGATCTAAAATACTTAAATTATGTTGAAATTTAAATTTATATTCGTATACTTGACTATATTCGTTCACTGTTAATTCATCATTTTTTTTAAAATAATTTCTAAGATCAATATCATTTTTTTTTTTTTCAATATATTTACTTGATTCTGTAATATTAATTTCAATGTCAATAATCACTAATAATTCCTTTAAGATAAATAAATTATAATCCAATAATTTTTCATTTTCATTAAATATTAAATTTTTAATTTTAAAATCATAGTGTTCGAAAAATGGACTTTTTTTATAAGCATTTTGAATACTCTTATAGTGAATTTGTTTCCAATTATTTCCATTTATCATAACATTAGATATTTTTTTTATTTTATTTTTTTTTACTGGAATTACGAGAGACTGGATTCCATTAGCAGTAAGTATATTTGTTCTATTTCGGAAACTTTGTTTTATGTAGTTTTCTCCTGCATCAATAATAAAATTTTTGTATTTGATTAATGATGCAAAATAAATTAAATTTGGAAAATATTGAATACTACTAATTATTTTTCCCTTCATTATTTAATTTTTTTAGAATTCTATTCTTTTTTTTTAAATTGAATAATACAATATCAATTTTATTTTCTATATTTTGTGATGGAACAAATCCAAAATTTCTTGAATCGAAAAAATTATGTCTGTCATCACTCATTATCCAAAAATAATTATTTTTGAAAGTATAACTACTACAGACTTTATCATTAATAATTATTTTAGAATTTATTATGATTATTTTATTTTTTTCATAAACTTCAATCACTTTTTTATACAAAGAAATATTTGATGAATTCAAATCAATATTCATTCCTTTTTTTGGAACAATTAGAGGACCATAATTATCTCTATTCCATTTAAAATTTGAATCTGAAGGGAATAAAGTTTTATCATAAACTGAATTTGGAATTAAATTCTTAATAATATTAATATTATCAATATTTTCCAATAACTCCATTTCAAATTTATTCATTGAAACTATCCAAAAGTTTTTATTTTTTTCAATTATATTTATATTAAACGTTTTAAATAAGGAATCAGTTAAATTTGTTTCCAATTGATTAACAACATAATTAAAATTTAAAGTATTTTTTTCATTTTCTATATAACCATTTTCTATTCTAATTTTTTCACCTGGTAAACCAATACATCTACCTAAAATTTTTTTTTTTGAATTTTTAAAAAGAAATTTTAAATTAATAAGAACTATTTGATTTTTATTGAATTTTTTATTTTTAAAATTATTCAAAATGATATAATCTCCATTTATTAAGTTTGGTGACATAAAATTATCACTAACTATAAAAGGGCGAAAGTTTAAAAAAAAAAAAAACTATAACAATCAATGATATCAGTTGTTTCATTTCAATTTATATTTTTTTATAAACTTTGATGTGATATTCCAAATTATAATAAATATAATAAAATGAATTAAATATGATTTAGGTTTACCTTCTCCATGTATTACAGTAAATAGTCTTTTCCATCTTATCTTATTTATTCCTTTTTTATTTGGGTCAATACTAAACCAATTAAATACTGGTTTACCAATAATATGATTTTCAGGGACAAACCCCCAAAATCTAGAATCTAGTGAATTATGGCGATTATCACCCACCATCCAATAATAGTTCATTTTTGGGATATAATAATTTGTTTCAATGCCATTAATTTTAATTATATCATCATTTATTTCCAGGTTATTTTTTTCATATTTATTGATAATGTCATGGTAAATTGATATGTTTTTTTTATTTAATTCTAATGAATCCCCCTTTTTTGGAATATAGATTGGACCATAATTATCTGTATCCCAATTGAAGTTATTTCCTTTAGGAAACATATTTTCATTTTTTTGATTACTTATTAACTTAGGAGAAAAAATTTTTGATACAGATTTAAGTTTTGAAATTAAATTAAAATTACTTTTTGTTAACATCATCATATAAAAATTTCCAGGAATTTTTTTTCCGTTATATTTTTTTAGAATATTAAAATTAAGTTCAATGTTTTGAGTGAAAAATGAGTATTCAGAAATTTCATCATTTAAATTTTTTATCTTTTCTATATCTCTAATATATGGTTGATTTTTAACTAATTTTAAGTTTTTATCGTCAAGTTCTAGTGAATATTTATGAAGTTTGTAAACTTCAGTTATATCATTGTCTAATAAAAATTTTTGTCTAAATGAATTTCCTTTTTTTTCAACTATATAACTAAATTGAGAAAACGATCTTCCTGGTAATGATTGAATTACATTATTTATAAATATATCTTGATTTCTAATTTCAAATGTATCACCTGCAATACCTAGACATCTTTTAACATAATGTGTTTTTTTATCAAATGGCATATTATCTTGAATGTCATCAGCTGGATAATTAAAAACAACTATATCATTATTTTTTACTTTGTTAAAACCTCTAAGTCTGTTATATCCTAATTGAATTTTTTTTGAATATGATTTCATATTATCTGTACCTAGTATTTTATTATGCATAAATGGAATAGATAGAGGAGTATTGGGTACATTTGGGCCATATGATAATTTACTTACCAGAAGATAATCACCAATTAACATAGTTTTTTCCATAGAGGAAGTTGGAATTGTAAAAGGTTGAATAATGAATGTATGAATCAAAGTTGCACCAATTACTGCAAAAATAATTGCATTAAACCATTCAATTACAATTGGTTGTTTTTTTTTTACATTATTTCTTTTTTTCCAAAATCTCCAGTTTATATATTTCCAATAATAAATATCTATAATTATTAATATACCAAAATACAATCAATTTATTTTAGTCAAATAAACTATTAATATGTATAAAAATACTGAAATAATAAAATAAATTAATTTTTTAAGTTTCATTTAATTAAATTTTTAATTAAAAATAACATCTTTCATTGAATATACGCCTTTTTTCCCAATAACCCATTCAGCAGCGATTATAGCTCCTTCTGCAAATCCTAATCTAGATTTAGCGTTATGTTTAATTGATATAGAATCAATTTTGGAATCATATATTATTTCATGAATTCCAAATATATTTTCAACTCTTTCAGAATTAACTTTTATTTGGTTATAGTTGTTTAATGAGTTAGTCTTAATTTTAATATCATTAATAATTTTTAACGCAGTTCCACTTGGTTTGTCTTTTTTTTGAGGATGATGAATTTCGTTAACAGAGACATTATAATCTTTATTATTTATCATTAATGTGCTCAGGTATTCATTTAATTTGAACATAATTTGTGCTCCTAAACTAAAATTTTTATCAAAAACTAGTGTTCCATCATTCTTCATACAATATTGAAAAGTTTTTTTTAATTCTTCATCCCAGCCAGTTGTACCAGAAACAACACATATTTTATTATTAATACATTTTTGGATATTTTTTAATGCTGATTTAGGGTTGGAAAATTCTATGACAACATCAGCTTTTTTTAACATTTTGTTATCGAAACTTTTTAAATTACTTGTATTAATTTTAAAAACAATTTCATGATTTCTGGTCAAAGCAATTTTCTCTATTGATTTCCCCATTTTTCCGTAACCTAAAATTCCAATTTTCATTATTTATAATTTTATTGATATTGCAAAAATTAAATTTTTATTTTCAAAATTAGGTCTTAAATTAAGACTAAAATTATCATCTACATTAAAGTTGAATAAATGTGAACTAACATTTGCATCTATTATATTTAAAAAATATGCTGCAACAGCTAATATATAAGAAATATCTCTGTTATTTCTGTAATAATTTTTTAAAAATAATAAATTATTTTCACTATATATATTTACAAAATTGTCAATAGAATTTGGATTATTATCTGTTCTTTTTTTGTATGCTTTTTTATATTTTAGATATTTTTCTTGATTTTGCCTCCCAAAATAGAGTGATGTACCAATTGAAAAGTAAATAATAGGAACTTTAATAATCTGTCTATTATAAATTTGTCCCAGTCCAGGAATTACAGAAGAATAAATTAATGCTTTTCTAGGAGATTTTTCAATGATGCTTTGTTGGCTATGAATATAATTATTACTCATAAAAAAAATTAAAAATATTAATCTTTGAAGCATTCAATTAATTTATTAAATTCTTTAATATCTTTAAAAGATATAATTAGTTTCCCATCACCTTTCTTTTTTATATTCAAATTTGAGCTACAACCCGTTTTTTTTAATATAGAATTGATAATTTCTGTATTTTTATTTTTTTTAAATTGATCAATTTCAGTATCATTAATTAACTGATATAATTCTTTAACTGATAATTTATTCTTAATTAATAATTTATATAATCTAATTTGCTCTGAATCAGGTATAACATTGATCAATAGTTTTGCATGACCAATACCAATTATATTATCATTTAGACCAGCTTGAATTATTGGATTTAATTTTAATAATCTTAAATAGTTTGTGATTGTTGAGCGTTTTTTTCCTAATCTCTGACTTAATTTTTCTTGAGTTATTCCACATTCTTGAATTAATAATTGAAAACCATTTGCAATTTCAATGACTGACAAATCTTCTCTTTGAACATTTTCAACAAGAGCCATTTCAAGTATTTCTTTATCATTTGCTCTAATAATATATGCAGGAATGTCATCTAATTTTGCAATTTTACACGCACGAAATCTTCTTTCTCCTGATATTATTTGAAATTTTTTATATCCAGTATTTCTTACAGTGATTGGTTGTATTATACCAATTTCTTTAATTGAATTAGCAAGGCTAATTAATTTGTGATTATCAAAAAAAAGTCTTGGTTGTGAGTTATTTACTTCTATTTGATTTAATTGAATTTTTTTTATTGATAATTTGTTTGATGATTGATCATTAAAATTCATATTAGTAAAAGTATTATCAGAATTTTTCAATATCGATGATAAATTTTTACCGAGTGCTTTTTTATTTTTATTAATCATATAATTTGGATTCCTTATTTCTTTTAATGAACTCATGCGCTAAATTTAAGTAATTAATAGCCCCCTTAGAATCTGAATCATACATAATTATACTTTCTCCATAGCTGGTTGCCTCACTCAGTTTTACATTTCTTTGAATAATAGTTTTAAAAACCATATCTCCAAAATGATTTTTAATCTCATCAATCACTTGGTTAGATAACTTTAATCTCGAATCATACATTGTGAGAAGTAATCCTTCAATATCCAGTTTTGGATTTTGAATCTTTTGAATATTTTTTATCGTATTCATTAATTTTCCAAGTCCTTCTAGAGCAAAATATTCACATTGAATTGGAACCAGGACAGAATCGCATGCTGTTAAGGCATTAATAGTCAATAAACCAAGTGATGGAGCACAATCAATAATTACATAATCATAATTTGATTTTATTTTTTCAATTCCATTTTTTAACATATATTCTCTAGATTCATAATTTATCAAATTTATTTCAGCTGCTACTAAATTTAAGTTTGATGGTATTACATCTAAATTTGGACTAGAAGATTTTTGTATACATTCTTCATGTGAAATTTTATTTTCAATAAAATCATGTGTCCCTGAAATAGACTCATTTAATTTCATTCCTAAATATGTAGTCGCATTTGCTTGAGGATCTGCATCTATTAGAAGAACTTTTTTTTCTAATACTCCCAGTGATGCTGAAAGATTTACTGATGTAGTAGTTTTACCAACCCCACCTTTTTGATTAGCTACTGCAATAATTTTAGCCATAAATTTAATTAATTTTATTGCTTGCAAATTACAAAAACTCGTAATTTTACATTTAATTTAAAAATCATATTTATCAACATTTTATTTTTTTTGCAAACATATGCTTACAATTATATCCTCGACAAATAGAAAAGATAGTTACACATTAAAATTATCAAAATTATATAAAATTGAATTAGATAATTTAAATATTAAAAATCAAATATTTGATTTAAAACTTCTTCCTCAAAATTTCATTTTTAAAAATTTTTCAGATAAAACAAAAGAATTCGATAACATTGTCAGAAAGTTCATAGAAAAATCTGAAAAATTCATTATAGTATCCCCAGAGTATCATGGATCATATCCAGGAATATTAAAATCCTTTATTGATTGCATTGGTAATGAAAAATTGAAATATAAAAAAATAGGATTGGTTGGGGTTTCAACAGGAAGATTAGGGAACGCAAGAGGTTTAGACCATTTGACAATTTTATTTAATCATCTTAAAGCAAATGTTTTTTATTATAAGCCAAAGTTCTCATTAATTGACAAAATTCTCGAGAAGAATGAAATTAAAGAAAGAGTTAAAGATCACATTGATGAATTTATAAAATTTTAGAACTTTTCAGATTTATATTTAAAAAGTTTTTTCTCTTTAATGATATTATCTACATATGCTGGTACAAGTTTTTCCCATCCACTGGTACTTTCCTTTATCATCTTTAAAACTTCATGAGAATAAATATTTAATATTTCTTTATTATAATTTATATCAATAATACGTTTATTAAAAATTAAATGTTGGTACAATGCTTTTAATCTTGGATGAATTTCAATATTGTTAGAGTTTACAATTGACCCTTTTTCTGTGTTTAGGAAAGGGTAAAGATAAATTTTTAAGTCTCTATTAAACATTTTACCAAAAGCTTCCAATATACCTCCATCTAAATGCCTGTAATATTTTTCTTCAAAAATTTGTTTTAAATTTGGAACTCCTAAAATGACTCCCATTCTTTTATTAGTGAATTTACTAAAGTAATCAAGCAATTTATAGTATCTCTGATAATTAGAAATTAAGACAGTTTGTCCAATTGAACAAAGAATATCAGCTCTATCTAAAAAATCTTGTTCATCAATTTCACCTTCAGAACTTAAGTTACTCAACGTTATTTCAAATAAAACTTGTAAATCTTCTTTAACAACTTTATTTTCTAATATAAACTTATTATATCCATTTTTGATCATATCAATATTAACCTTAGTTACAGGTCTAAAACTTCCCCTTATAGCAAGGATGTTTTTTTTATATAATATTTCAGATGGTTGAAGATTGTATCCGTCAGGTCCAAATATGACTGCATCAATCATTTTTTCTTTAACAAGATATAAACTCAAAAGTCTATTATCAATATGGACGAAATCTGGCCCATTCATTTTAATCATATCAATTTGAATTTGACCAGAGTTCAAATTATCAAATAGCTGTTTAATAATTTCTTTAGGATTATTATGATGAAACATACATGCATATAAAAGGTTAACTCCCAGAATTCCTGTTGAAATTTGTTGTTGTTTAGTCTCAAGTTCATGTAATAAAAAATGAATAATTACATCATTTGGTTGGGAATTACTATTTAATTGAAATCTAATACCCATCCAACCATGACCATCATTTGATTTTGAAAAATTTATGGTAGCTACATTATTTGCAAATGAAAAGAATCTCTTTTCTGGATGCTTGTTTCTTTCTATTCTTTCAGTTATGAGACCGTATTCATGCGCAATAATTTTTTTTAATCTAGATTCACAAACATATCTGCCATCAGTTTCTTTTCCATATATAGCATCACTAAAATCTTTATCATATGCAGACATTGCTTTTGCTACTGTTCCAGATGCACCACCAGCTCTAAAAAAATGTCTTACAACTTCTTGACCAGCTCCTATTTCAGCAAAGGTTCCGTAAAGATTTGAATCTAAATTAATTTGCAAAGCTTTTTGAGCAGGTGATAAAACAACTTGATTCATAATAATAATTTTAACAAATTTAAATTTCAGAATCCATTTACCAAAGTTTATATTATATTAATTTTTATTACTTTTATTAAATGAAAATTTCAATAACCTTTTTAGGTACTGGAACATCACAAGGAGTCCCAGTCATAGCTTGTGATTGCCAAGTTTGTACTTCTGTAAATTCTAAAGATAGAAGGCTTAGAGCTTCAGTCTTAATAAATATTGATAATAAAAATTTTGTTATTGATACAGGACCTGATTTTAGGTATCAAATGTTAAGAGAAAATATTACAGCTATAGAGGCTATTTTATATACCCATAAACATAAAGACCACACTGCTGGTTTGGATGATGTTAGAGCTTTCAACTTTCATCTTAAAAAAGAAATTGATGTTTTTTGTGATAAAAGTGTAAAAGAAACTTTGAAAAATGAGTATTCATATATTTTTAGTCGTTATAAATATCCTGGTATACCCAGAATTAAAATCAATGAAATAAAAAATAATGTTGATTTTTATATTAAAAATATTGTTTTCAAACCAATTCAGGTTTTTCATCATAAACTCCCAGTTTTGGGCTTCAGAGTGGGTGATTTTACATATATTACTGATGCCAAAACAATAGCTGAAGTTGAAATAAAAAAAATAATTGGCTCTGAAATTTTAGTTGTTAACGCATTGAGAATTGATGAACATATTTCACATTTTAATTTGAAAGAAGCATTAAATTTTATTGAAATTGTAAAACCTAAAAAAGCATTTTTAACACATATTAGCCATTTGATGGGAAAACATAATGACGTGTCAAAATATTTGCCAGAAAATGTTTATTTAGCATATGACGGTTTAAAAATTACTTCATAAAAAAAGCCTCGGAAGAGGCTTTTTTTAATAATTAGTAAATAGATTAAGCTACTTTAGCATTTAAGTCTGATCCTGCTTTAAATTTAACTACATTTTTAGCAGCTATTTTTATTGTTGCACCTGTTTGCGGATTTCTACCATCTCTTGCAGCTCTTCTAGAAACTGAAAATGATCCAAACCCAACTAAAGAAACTCTACCACCTTTAGAAAGAGCACTTCCAACGTGATTAGTAAACGAATCTAAAGCATGCTTGGCAGCAGATTTAGAAATTCCAGCATCGCTTGCCATTGCATCTATTAATTCTGATTTATTCATAATTAAAAAAGTTAAAGATTAAAAAAAAATTTTATTACGATTTTATAGGGTTAAAATTTAATATTACCTTATAAAACTGTACAATTATATTATTATTGTTCTATTTATGCAAGTTACAGTATTAAAAAAATCAAGTTTGTTAATAAATTTAATTAAATGTTGAAAAAAGACGATAAAATAGTTTAATAATAGTCTATAATTT
>CACDER010000021.1 GCA_902551855.1 uncultured Cryomorphaceae bacterium
AAAGAAATTATACCTGTGGGTTCAGTTCAAGAGGCAATTAAATTGAAATCTAAAAATAAAGAATTTGTTTTATGTGGAGAAAGAGATGGAAAGAAAGTAAAAAATTTCGATTATGGTAATTCTCCAATTATTTTTTCTAAAAAAACTTTTGTTAATAAAACAGTTATATTAACAACTACAAATGGAACAAAGTCAATTGATATAGCTAGTAAATGTAAAAATATTGTAATTGGTTCTTTTTTAAATATTACTTCTTTATCAAATTGGTTAATTAATCAAGATAAAAATATTATTATTCTTTGTGCAGGTTGGAAAGGAAAATTTAGTCTAGAAGATACTTTGTTTGCAGGAAATTTATCTAATATTTTAATTAAGGCAGAAAAATGTACTTATTCTTTATGTGATGCAACAATTAATTCAATTTATTTATGGAATTTAGCAAAAAAAGATAAGTCTACTTTCTTAAAAGAAAATGCATCTCATTATAATCGATTAAAAAAAAATCATAATGATGATATAAATTTTTGTTTGAAGGATGACATATCAACAAAAATTCCAATTGTATCAAATAAATCAATTAAACTATTACGAAATGTTTAAAAAAGAAATAACTGTTGATGAAATAAATAATTTAGAACTTAAAAAATATTCTGGTAAGGTATTAGTCATTGATTCAAAAAAATTAATAAAAAATTCTTGTGAAGAAATAAAAAAAAATAATATAATAGGAATTGACACTGAAACTAAGCCTTCTTTTGAAAAAGGTATAAAAAATAGTGTTTCATTGATACAAATTGCTACAGTTAAAAATGTTTATTTATTTAGAATTAATAAAATTGAATTTCCAGATGAACTTTTAGATATATTTTCTGATATTACAATTATTAAAGTTGGTATTGCTATTCATGATGATGTAAGAGATTTAAAAAGAATTAAAAATTTTAAAGATAGAAGTTTCATTGATTTGAATAATTTAGCTAAAGATTATGGGTTTATAAGTATTGGTGCAAAAAAGTTATCAGCTTTAATACTAGGGATAAGAATTTCTAAAAAGCAACAACTTTCAAACTGGGAAACTGATCGTTTATCTACAAAACAAATTGATTATGCTGCTACTGATGCATGGATATGCAGGGAGATTTTTATAAAAATTAAAGAACAATATTGATTCCAAATATTATTTTTCTTCCAAAAAGTGGACTGTAAATATATGAAGTGTCAAAATTTGGACTAAATCCCTCATTCCACGACTCTCCAGTCTCATTATTTTCTGAAGCGTTGGGATCAATCAGTGGATTTTTTTGACTGTAGTTAAAAAAGTTTTCAAATCCAATATAGATTAAATAATTTTTAATTTTTTTGTTTATTTTTAAATTGTGTATTCCAAATAAATTTGATATTTCTTTTCTGTGTGGTTCAACTTCGAATTTTGGTAAATACATTGGTCCTGTAAATTTTCCATATATATTGATCTCAAATTTATTTTTTTTGTATGTTAAATTGTATAAACTTGAAAAACTTGGAATAAAAAGTTCATTTATTAAAACAGAAGTATTAATTGTTTTAATTTTTAAAAATGAAATACTATTTGAAAAGTTTATAAATCTATTAAAAAAAATATCGTATTTAAAAGAAAATCCTTTAGATATTGAATTACCATTTAAATTTTCAAAAACTATTTTATCCTCGTTTAATTGAAAATTTGGTATTATTTTATTGAAGAACTTGTTTAAGAATAAATCAATTTCAAATTTGATTTTATCAAATGCTAAAGTGTAATTTATATTCATATTCATAGATTTTTCTGGATCTATATCATCGCTTATTTCTACACTTTTTGAACCTGAAAGTAATGCATGTTCTTCAGTAAATATATTTACGATTCTAAATCCTGATCCAGAATTAATTCTTATTGATGAGTTATTTTTAAAGTCATATTTTATGTTAAATCTAGGAGAAATAATTTTGTTATAATTTTTTTGAAAATCAATTCTCAATCCGAACAATAAATTAATTGGATATAATGATTTAATTTCATTTTGAGCGAACAGACTAGTTACATTTTGAACTCTATCAATTAATGATAAACTTGAATTGTCATCATAATTTATGATGCTATGATTTACACCTAATGAAATAATATTGTCATTAATTTTTTTTTTAAAAATTAGTTGGTTGAAGTATGATATTTGATTTGCTTCAAAGTAGTTGTAACCATAATAACTACTTTGATAGTGATAATCTAATCCACTATTAAATTCAAGTTTTTCAATAAAATTAAAATCATAGTTTAAATATATTTCAATTTTTTTAGTTTCAATATCTTCTCCATAAATTGAGTCATTTCCTTGAGAATACTCTTCGTATCTGTTAGTGCACCCAAATCTATCTTCTAGATAAAATTTAGTTGATAGATTAAATTTTTTTTTACTTTTTCTATTAAATAATATTTTATTGAATGAAGTATATCTGTTAATTAATGGTAAATCAGAAAAGTTATCATTATTATTATCTGTAAATTTTTGAAAATTGAATGAATTAAAGTTAAGTAATATATCAAATAACTTACCTTCATTAAAAATTGTAATATCATTATTAATTTCACAAATTGAGCTCATGTAGGAGTTGAAATTAACTCTATATAAATCTTTTCTATCTTTTGTTATAATATTTATTACACCAGAAATTGCTTCAGAACCATATAAAATTGAGCTTGGCCCCTTAATTATTTCAATTTGATCAATTATGGAGGATGGTATACTATTCAAGCCATAAGATTTTGATAAAGAATTTATAAGTGGTATGTTATCTATTAAAATTAAGTTATATTCGCTATTCATTCCATTAATCTGAATGCCTGAACTTCCACATATTCCACAGTCAATTCTATTTTGGATTCCTCTGACATTGTTTAAAATATCAGCAAAATTTTTACTAATAATCTTGTCAATGAATTTTTTATCAATTAATTCTACATTAATTACAGAATTTTTTTTTAAAATCTCGCCTGTATTTCCAGTTACAACAATTTGTTCCAATTCATATGAATCAGAGATTAGTATGAAGTTTGTAACTATTTCTTTTTTTTCATAAAAAATTATTTTTTTGATTTCAGTTTTATAACCAACTGAACTAATTTTAATTTCAAATTCATTTTTTTTAGAAATTAATTTATAGTATCCATCAACATCTGTTATGCATCCATTATTCTTATCTAAAATTTTAATATTAGTATTTTGAATTGGAGAACCTTCTTCATTTAAAACTTTACCGCTAATAATGAATTGACTATATAAGTAATTAAAATTTATAAATAACAAAAAAAAAAGTAGGTAATTTTTCAAATTAATTTTTAGTCTAATCTAATTATTTTTTTTTAAAATTGTATGAAATTAATTTAAAAATATTTAAATGACTAATTCAGAAGAAAATTATATTAAAGAAATATATAAACTTTCACTAATTAATTCTAATCATGTTACTACTAATGAAATTGCATACGAGTTATCAACTAAACCACCCTCAGTTTCAGATATGTTAAAAAAATTAAGTAAAAAAAAACTTATAAACTACGAAAAATATAAGGGAGTAAATTTAACCTCTAAAGGTCAAAATTTAGCAATATATTTAACTAGAAAACATAGACTATGGGAGTTTTTTCTTGTTAATTGTTTAAAATATAATTGGGATGAAGTACATAATATTGCTGAACAATTAGAACACGTAAAATCAGAAGATTTGATTAATAGACTAGATAAATTTCTTGGTTTTCCAAAAATTGATCCTCACGGTGAACCTATTCCTGATATAAACGGTGTATTCAACTATTTAGATTCAAAATCATTAGATAATTTGGGTATAAATAATATTGGTAAGGTTGTTGGAGTTAAAACTGATGATACTGACTTTTTAAAATATCTGGATAAAATTAATATTTCTATTGGTTCTAAATTAAAAATAATTGATATAAATAAATTTGATCAATCATTTGAGATTGAAATTAAAAATCAGGTTAGAAATATAAGTTTTGATGTAGCAAAAAATATTTTAATATTATGTTAAATTTTGATACTTTACTAAAATTTTTTGAAAGAATTGATCCAGTATTGGGTGCTTTTATTGCTTCTTTATTTACATGGTTATTAACAGCTTTAGGCTCATCTTTGGTTTTTTTTATAAAAACATTAAATAGGCAAATATTAGATGGTATGCTAGGTTTTACAGGTGGAGTTATGATAGCAGCATCTTATTGGTCTCTATTGGCACCTGCTATAGAAATGACCTCTGATGTTTCTCCCAATTTACCCATTTGGTTTCCTTCATCTGTAGGTTTCATAATGGGTGCCTTTTTTCTTTTCTTTCTTGACAAATTCATGCCTCATTTACATATTAATTTTGATAATTCTGAAGGAATTAAAACTAATTGGCAAAAAACAACTTTACTCGTTCTTGCCATTACATTACACAATATACCAGAAGGTCTAGCAGTTGGAGTATTATTTGGAGCTGTATCACATGGATTACCAGGAGCTGAAATTTCGACTGCCTTAGTTCTGGCTATTGGTATTGCACTTCAAAACTTTCCAGAGGGAATAGCAGTTTCAATGCCACTGAGAAGACAAGGAGTAAGTAGATTTAGAGCATTTTGGTTTGGTCAACTTTCTGCTATTGTAGAGCCTATATTTGCTGTTATTGGAGCTATTTTAGTTGTTTACACCCTACCAATTTTACCTTATGCATTATCTTTTGCGGCTGGAGCGATGATTTATATTGTAATAGAAGAGGTTGTACCTGAATCTCAGCAAGACAATTATACTGATACGTCAACAATTGGTTTTATTATTGGTTTTGTTGTTATGATGATTTTAGATACCTCTCTTGGTTAATAAACTTTTTCAATTGCACCAATATCTGGAGCTTTGTCATTTATACGATTATTACCAAATATGTCATTGGGATATAAAATTGATATTTGATTGTCCCCAGAGTTTATAAGGGGTGAAATCGAATCAATTTGGAAATCATATTCTATATTCTGTAAGTTGGAAATTCTTGGATTTTGATTAAAGATTACATTAGAAAAAACCTCGTAATTACTTGTATCTACTATATTTGGATCAACTTTCACTAAAGAATTTTTAAATAAATAATTAAAATCACCAAATTCTGTTTTTTCTATAAATATTTCGTTTTCAAGATTTCCATATACCACAGTATTGATAAAATTTGCATTAATCATTGGTCTAATCTGTTCATTTCCAAAAATATCCTCGTAAAAATTACTCATCCTTAGAGATGGATATTGATTATTTGACAATAAGTTACAATGGATAAAATTGTAATCACCACCAGCAAAAAGAAAGACATCATTAATTAAATTATTAAATATAAAACAATTGATTGCATCTATTTTACTACTATATGATAGGATTCCATAATATGAGTGATTTGTAATTACACAATTTTCAATTTTCAATTTTGGATTAATATTTTGAGAAATAGTATCTATGTGAATACCAATTTGTCCATTTTTTATTAGAGTATTGTTAATTTCATTATTATCACTATTTGAAGTTAACCATATTTTACCCCACTGGCCAGGGAGTTCATTGTAATATTCGTCTAATCTATCTGATGTAATTTGTATTGAATTGTAATAATTACCATTTATTTTTATGCTACTCTTGTTATTTATTGATTCCCAAAATTCACCAACAATTATATTAGAATTATAGTGTAAATAGACTTTAACTCCATCAAGAATTTCTAAAGTTGCTCCATTTTCAATTATTAAATTACCAATTATTACATGAGGTTTATCATTTGTCCAGGTTGAATTTTGGGATATTTTATGGTAATGGAAGGTATCAATTTGGTTACTTTCAGAATTTTCAAGTAAAATATATGAATTACTGGTATGGAAATGTGCATCTTGTCCCCAAGCAATTAATTTTAAATATTTTGATTTATTTCTTGATCTAAAAGATATTGAATCCAAATGAATAAGTGGATTATTTGAATTATTTGGGTTAATTGTAACTTCTACAAAAATAAAAATACTGTCATTAGCTCTAATATTTATATTACTGGCATAATTTTCATTACCATCAACATTAATCCTAAATGGAGAATTGCTTTTCGCTAAGTTAATTTCATCAATTTTGATATCATAATTTGAATTATTATACACTGAAAATTTTTTTGTTATGCTCCCGGTTGTTGTAAATATTGTGTCAAACATTACAGAATCTGTTGAAAAAGAGATATTCAGACTTTTTTTAAAGTCATTGATATCCTTTCTACATGAAATCAAAATAAGTATGATAAAAATGATTTTATAATTTTTCATTTTTAATTAATTAAGTACAAATAAACACATTCTATTTTTATTTTATTAAAAATAAATTTAAGATTATTATTTTTTTTTTAAATTTGCAAATATTAAATTTAATAAAATGAAAGAAGGAATTCATCCGGAAAATTACAGGTTAGTTGTTATAAAAGATATGTCAAATGGGGAAACATTTTTCACTAAATCTTGTGCTGATTCTAGAGAAAACATCAAAATTGATGGTAAAGAATACCCTTTAATTAAAAGAGAAATTACAAACACTTCTCATCCATTTTACACCGGTAAAATGAAACTTGTTGATTCAGCAGGAAGAATTGATAAGTTTAGAAATAAATATTCTAAAAATTCTAAATAATTTTTTATTAATTATATCTTAATTGTTATTAGGAAATAAAATCCTTATAATTGTATAATGAGATTTATTTTATTCGATGATAACTCCAGGTTAAATCTTTTACCTTTCACATATACCAGACCAGTTAGTGAAATTAGAATTGGCATATTAAAAATTAAAGATAAATGGGTAAAAAGATTACCAAACCTCAAATTCTGTGGTTACAAAACTGAGTCTTACTTACAAGTTAAGTACTCTTGTGAAAGATATAGTGATCAATTTTGGATCAATGGATCGATTATTCCTTCAGAGTCACTTATTAATTCAATTTTGAGTCTTAATACAAATCAATCTTTATTTGATCAAAATAAAATTTTAATAGCTTTTAGAGGAGAATCTTTATCCTCAACCAGTAAATCTGAGAAACTTTCTTATAAGGAGAACTATATAAAAATTAATAATCTTTGGGATATTTTTCAATTAAACTATCACGAAATAATTTCTGACTTTAAATTATATAAAAAATCAAAAATTTCAATTAATAATTCAACAAAAATAATTGGAGAAATTGATAATATTTATGTTGATCAAGGAAGTACTGTTAATTCTTTGTCAATAAATACTGAGAATGGACCAGTTTTTATCGGAAAAAATTGTGAAATAATGGAAGGTAGTATGATTAGAGGTCCCGTAGCGATTTGTGATAATTCTAAATTAATGATGGGTGCAAAAATATATGGATCTTCAACTGTTGGTCCCTTTTCAAAAGTTTCTGGAGAAGTTAATAATACAGTTTTTTTTGGGTATTCTAATAAGTCTCACGATGGTTATATTGGTAATTCCGTTATTGGAGAGTGGTGTAACTTAGGAGCAGGAACTAATAATTCTAATTTGAAAAATAATTATTCAAATGTTAAGTTATGGAGTTATCTTGATAATAAATTTATAAATACCAATAATCAATTTATTGGATTATTCATGGGGGATCATTCTAAGTGTGCTATTAACTCAGTTTTTAATACAGGATCAGTTTTGGGTATTAATTCATCAATTCAAAAACATGGATTTATAGATAAGTTTATTCCTTCTTATATTTGGCTAAGTCAAAATTCTAAACAGGAATATGAATTATCTAAGTCTTTTGATACGGCTGAAAAAATTATGGCTAGGAGAAAAATAAAATTTTCAATTGAAGATCAAAAAATACTAACTAGTGTGTTTTTAAAATCCAAGAATCTCAGAAAAAATTATTTATAAGACTTTTTGTCAGTAAATTTTATGGCATAAAAATTGTAATAGCTATTGTATAATATATTAAAGATGAGCAGAAATATAAGATTTTTAGATCAATTCTCACTTGTTAGTTCTGAACAAGAGTCAGAATTGATTCCGTTAATGACTGAAGAGGATGAAGAAAGATTAAATTCAGAGGAAATGCCTGATATTCTTCCTATCTTGCCTTTGAGAAATACTGTATTATTTCCTGGAGTTGTCATACCCATAACAGTAGGTCGAGATAAATCAATAAAACTTATAAAAGATGCAAATAAAAAAGATAAAACAATCGGTGTTTTATCTCAAAAAGACTCCTTAATTGAAGATCCTAAAATAAAAGATTTAAGTATCACAGGAACAGTTGCCAAAATTTTACGAGTATTCAGAATGCCCGATGGTAATACTACTGTAATTATTCAGGGACAAAAAAGATTTGATATTAAGAACTTTATACAAGAATCTCCTTATTTTAAAGCTGTTGTGACCTCTTTTCATGAATTAAAACCAAAAAAAGGTGATAAGAAATTTGCTGCTTTAGTAGAAAGTGTCAAAGACATGGCTTTACAAATAATAAAGGATTCTCCAAACATACCCTCAGAGGCTTCATTTGCAATTAAAAATATTGAAAGTAACTCTTTTTTAGTAAATTTTGTCGCTTCAAATCTAAATATTGAAGTGAAAGAGAAACAAAAATTATTAGAAGTAAAAAATTTAGAACAAAGAACTCAAACAACTTTAATTCATCTAAATCATGAAATTAATATGATCAAAATGAAAAATGAAATCCAAAATAAGGTTAGAGTTGATATTGATGAACAACAAAGAGAGTATTTTTTAAATCAGCAATTAAAACAAATTCAAGAAGAATTAGGTGGAAATTCGTATGTAGAAGAAATTGAAGAGTTACGTAATAGAGCAAAAAGTAAAATTTGGTCAACAGATGTTAAAAATCAATTTGATAAAGATTTACTTAAAATGCAGAGATTAAATCATCAATTACCTGAGTACTCTATTCATAGAAACTTTCTTGAAACTTATTTAGATCTTCCATGGGATTATTGTTCAAAAGATAAGTTTGACTTAAAAAAGTCTACAAGAATTTTAAATAAAGATCACTACGGACTTGACAAAATTAAAGATAGAATAATAGAGCATTTAGCTGTCCTTAAGTTAAAGGGAGATATGAAGTCACCTATATTATGTTTTGTTGGTCCTCCAGGAGTAGGTAAAACTTCTCTTGGTAAATCAATTGCTAACTCATTAAAAAGAAAATATATAAGAATGAGTTTAGGAGGTCTAAGAGATGAATCTGAAATCAGAGGTCACAGAAAAACATATATTGGGGCTATGCCTGGAAGAATAATTCAATCTATAAAAAAAGCTGGAACTTCAAATCCCGTTTTTGTTCTTGATGAAATCGATAAACTATCAGTTGGATATCAAGGTGATCCATCTTCAGCTTTGTTAGAGGTTTTAGATCCAGAACAAAATTTTTCTTTTTATGATAATTATTTAGAAAGAGGGTATGATTTATCAAAAGTTTTATTTATTGCAACAGCAAATTCTTTATCAACAATTCAACCTGCTTTAAGAGATAGAATGGAGATTATAGATGTCACTGGTTATACAATCGAAGAAAAAATTCAAATTGCTAAAAAACATTTGTTACCGAAACAAATTATCAATCATGGATTAAATAAAAATCAAATTAGAATTGGTTCTAGAGAGTTTGAAATTATTATTGAGTCATATACTAGTGAGTCTGGTGTAAGAAGTTTAGAAAAAGTTATATCAAAGTTAGTCAGATATATTGCTAAGTCAATAGCAATGCAAACAGATTTTGAAAGTAAAATAAATAAAAACAGCATATTAAAAATTTTAGGCCCACCAAAATTTAATAAAGAAAAGTTTATCAAAAATGATACTTTAGGAGTAACAACTGGCCTTGCTTGGACTTCAGTAGGAGGAAGTATATTATTCATTGAATCAAGTTTAAGTCCTGGTAAAGGAAAATTAAGTTTAACTGGAAATCTAGGAAAGGTGATGAAAGAGTCTGCAATGATTGCAATGGAGTACATAAAATCTAATCATAAATATTTTAAATTATCTCCTAAAATTTTTGAAAAAAATGATTTACATATTCATGTCCCTGAAGGAGCCGTTCCCAAAGATGGTCCATCAGCTGGAATCACAATTCTTACTTCCATTATCTCTATCTTAACAAATAAAAAAATTAAAAAGAAAATTGCAATGAGTGGAGAAATTACGCTTCGAGGTAGAGTTTTACCTGTAGGTGGGATAAAGGAAAAGGTTTTGGCTGCGAAAAGAGCTGGAATTAATCTAGTAATTTTAAGTACAGAAAATAAGAAAGATATAGATCAAATCAACAAGGAATATCTGAAGGGTATTAGTTTCAAGTTTGTTGATGAAATGATGGAGGTTATTAAATTATCTTTGGTTGATAATTAACTATTTAACATAACTGGCATTACCAACATTAAGACACTTTCAGAATCCTTATTTTCCTCAGGCAACAAAATTCCTGCTCTATTAGACGCTGACATTTCCAATATTATATTTTCAGTTTCAAGGTTACTTACCATTTCATTTAAAAACTTTGAATTAAAACCAATCTCAATATTTGATCCTTCATATTGACATGATAGTCTCTCTTCAGCTTTATTAGAAAAATCAGCATCTTCTGCTGATATATGAATTTCATTTCCTTTAATTACTAATCTTATTTGGTGGGTTGCTTTATTGGAAAAAATAGAAACTCTTTTAATCGAATTTAAAAAAGATATTCTGTCTATTAATAGTTTATTAGGATTTTCTGTTGGAATAACTGCGCTATAGTTGGGATATTTTCCTTCAATGAGTCTACAGGTTAAAGTAATTTTTCCAAACTTATATTTTGCATTTGTTTCATTAAATTCAATATTTACATTTTCATCACTATTGTTTAGTAAATTTTTGAGAATATTTAGAGGTTTTTTTGGCAAGATAAACTCTGCGTTTTGGTTACCCTCAATATCGTATCTGTTATATTTAACTAGTTTATGAGCATCAGTTGAAACAAGTGTTAATCCTGAGTCACTTAATTTGAAATATATACCAGACATTACTGGTCTTAATTCATCATTTCCGGTTGCAAAAATTGTTTTATTTATTCCTTTTACTAAAATTGAAGAATGTATATTAGTATTATTTGGAGTTTCAATTGAAGGAGCTTTTGGAAATTCAGCTCCATTGAAAAAAGCGAGAGAGTATTTTCCTTGTTCAGAAGATATTTCAATTGTATTATTTTCGTTTTCTAGATAAAAGGTAAGCGGTTGTTCTGGAAATGTTTTTAAAGTTTCAATGAGTAATTTAGCTGGAATAGCAGCATTCCCATTCTGGTTGGATTCAACTGTAAGGGAGGAAGTTATTGTAGACTCTAAGTCAGATGCAGTAATAGATAATTTATTTTCAAAAATTTCAAATAATATATTATCCAGAATAGGTAAAGTGTTATTAGAGTTAATTATACCACTAATTGATATTAATTCTTTCAGTAATGTTGAACTTGAAACAATAAATTTCATAAGCAAATTTTAAGATCAAAGTTATATATATGAGTTAAAGACCACTAAATTAATTACTATAATTATTCACAATTTACAATTACTTTTTAACAAGTATAACTTCAATTAAACAATCTGGATATTTGATTCTGAATATTTTTAAAGTTTCTTTGTTGGATTACAAGTAAATCTCTATTATTTAAGATTCCATAAAATCTTTTATTTTTAATTTTATCAATGAAACTATTATTATAATCAAATATTTTTAGTGTTTGTTGAGAATTTTTTATGTTGTCATATATAATAATTTCATACATAGGATTTTCTTTAATTAAAGAATCAGTCATATTTTGATTTTTTAAATATGCCTCGCAGTATATATTATCTGTAAAATATAATATTTTTTTTAGTGTAAAATTATCAAAATTTTTAAATGGATTATTTTCGTTTATAATTAAGCTGACAGAGTCATCTATTTTTTTGATTTGAATTGATTTTGAAATATTTGATATATTTTTATAGATATAGTCTAAATTTTTTGAGCTATTTATGTGAAAAATTTTTTTATTTCTCCAAATTAATTCTTCAGTGATAAATCTTGATGATAAAAAGCCATTAAATCCGGGTATATGTACAGCATATGGATCTTTTGCTCCTTTTAACATCATGAATGTAGCAGTTAAGTTTTTATCGTCTTTTCCAACAAAAATTGTTTTAACTATTTTGTTATCTATGAATACATCAACTTTAATTCCATAAACCATTAAATTACCTATGACATTTTCTCTTAGTGAATTTGAAATTGGATAAGATATCCTCATTCTCTTTATGGTTTTTAAGAGATATTCCATGTAAGTTTTATTTACGTCATAGTTATCATTTACATACCATTTTTCATCTATTTTTTTTAAAATAGACTTTGATTCATCTTTTGAAGTCAGTATTATTTTATTAATTTTACTGGTATCCTCAATGGCAAAATCTGTTAGGTTAAATCTTTCTTGAGTCGATTTTTTATAATTAATGTTGAATAATATTATTATCAAAAAAAATATTAATGATAAATAAAACAAATTACTTTTATTAAAAATTTTCATATTTCCTTTTTCTAATTAAAAACTTTACAATAAGTGAAATTATAATGATTATAATTGCAGGTATAATATTAAAAAATTGCCAAAGAGTTTTGTAATTATTGATTTTGTTTAAATTTAATCTTCTCAGTTTTATTTCCTTATTTCTTAAATTTAAAAAATCATTTTTTTCAAGCATATAATCTATTGAATTTAGTATAAAATTTTCGTTTCCGTATCTAATATTGTCGTATTTATCAAGGCTTAGAGGTAATCTATTTCCATTATAATACTTATTTATTAAAAAGTCTTTATCGGAAACTACAAAAATTTTATTTTCTGTACTTTTTTCTTTAAATTTTACGTTATTAGATTTATATCTGTACCTATTTTTGAATGCTGAATTAAATGTTCCTTCGAGTAAAACTGCAAGATTTTTTGGTCTATTTTTATACTCATTTTGCTTAATTTTTGAAAATGTTTGTTTTAAATTTATTTGAAAAGGTAAATTATTTAGTTTTGAATATTCACTACTTTTTAAAAGAACAGTTTTCTTAATAGTGCTAGAGAAGTTGACTGTATCAATAGAAGATATAAAATCGAATTTAATAAGATTTAAATTTGAAGTAATTGGATGTTTTGAAATCGGAATTGATACTGGAAAGTATTCCCATGGTAATAGTTCCCAGCTAGGTTTATTATCAATAAAAGATACTGGAACTGGAATTTTTGCGCAGGACAGATCTGAAATAATATCATTATTAATTCTTATTCCATAATTAAATAATAAATCATTTAAATTATATGTTCTCGATTTGTGTGCAATAAATGAACCTTTATTCTTTAGTGAATCCATACTAGAATTTGATACGTCAATTGCCCAAAATGTTTTTCCTCCATTCATTATGTATTGATCAATTAAATATTTATCAATTTCCTCAAACTTTTCTGTAGGATTGATTAAAAAAATTAAATCATTAGATTGAAATTCTTTTATTTTTTTTTCAAAATCTGGTTCTCCCTTATTATTTATCTCATATTCTCTAATGTCAATTTCTTTTACTTTGTATTTGATATTTAATAATTCCTTAAGTCCAACTATATCATTTTTATTAATATTTTCTCCCAATATTAGACCAATAGAAGACTTTTTTTCAATTATAATAATATTCTTAAGGGCACTTAAAAATTTATATTCAAGTTCTTTGATTGATTCCTCAATATTTTCATTTGAAGATTGATAAATATTATTATTTAGTAATTGAACAGAAGACTCTTTTGAATTATATTTTATTATTGCACCAGGAATTATCATTTTTTCAGTATAGCTGTTATTTTCTTTAATTTTCAGTGTAGTTGGAGATATACCTTTTTCACTAATTTGATACAAAATTTCATTTCTTGTTTTCAAATCATTTTCTTCTAGAATATTTACATATTTTATTTCAAAATAATTATTAATTTTTTTAATTTCAGAGAGAAAATATTTTAATTCAGATTCTAGTTTTTCAATTCTTGAAGGAAAATCTCCTATAAGGTATACTTCAATGTATACATTATCATTTATTTTTTTTATGAATTCCTTTGAATTTTGTGAGATTGAATATCTTTTTTCACTTGTCAAATCCTTTAATGTAAAGATTTTACTGCTACTAAAATTAATCAAAATTAAAATAATTAATATTTTGAAAATCTTTATAAAAATAGTTTTAATTCTCATTTTTTATAATCAATAGATATTATACTTAAAGAAATGAAGAGATAATTAACACAAAAAAAATATATTAAATCCCTTGAATCAATAACTCCTCTACTTATTGAATCATAATGATATTTTATTCCGAATTTATGAATATTTGTAGAATAAAAAGTTGTAGATAATAATTCAATACCTATGAATAAAAGAAAGCAGATAAATAGTGCAATAAGAAATGAAATAATTTGGTATTTTGTTATTGATGAAGAAAAAATACCAATTGAAACATAACTTGATGTCAATAAAAGTAATCCTAAATATGAACCAAAAATTGATATTATATCAATATTTCCAATTGGATCAGTTAAAAAATATAAACTTATTATATAAAATATTGAGGGTATTATCATTAAAACTGAAATAATTAAACATGAAAAGTATTTTGCTAAAATTAAATGTGATGAAGAGATTGGTTTTGTTGAAAGTATTTCAAATGTCTCGTTTGAATATTCTTCAGACAAGGAACTCATAGATATGGATGGAATTAAAAAAATAAAAATCCAAGGTGCAAATAAAAAATAATTATACATTGAACTTATTCCACTTTCAATAATATTGAAATTCCCAGGTAATACCCATAAAAATATACCACTCAAAATGACATTAAATATTAAAACCACAAAACCAATAATTGAGTTTAAAAAACTATTTAAGTCTTTAATTATAATTCCAAACATTTGTTATGTTAATTCAATTTGTATGATATCCATGATATCAATTCCTAGTAAACCACTCGCACCATTTGATTTATTTAAATCAGCTTTACTGATGGAAATTTCAAGAAATCCAGCAGAATTAAACAATGCTACAATCTCTCCTTCATTAACTTCACTGTAGGTTTCTTTAATTGAAGTTATTGAATATTTTCTTGGTAAATTTATTTTAAATTTTTTATTTAGGGTAAAATCATTGAATATTTTAAATGATATGTTACTTACTAAATTTCCAAACCTGTCAATATAGATTATTTGTCCATTTAAAATTTTGTTATTAAAACTAATAGTTGGTTGAAAACTTTTAAGAATTTTTAATTCATTAGTTTTTTTACCAATTTTACTTAAGTCAATATTGTCTTTTATTTTATTAATTATATCAACTGATAAATCTAATATTGGGAATAAACTTTTGGAGTTATCAAAGTCAATATTAATTAACTCCTCAAATTCAAGATCGGGAAACATTAAACTAAAAATACCTGAGTCAGAACTTATAAAATAGTGATTGAATTTTTTGCATAATTTATATTTAATATTTTTTTTAAAAGTTTCACTAATTCCAATAATATGGACAGATTTTTCTGGAAAATATTTATAACTATTTTTTAAAATATATGCTGCTTCATTTATATTAAAGGGGGATATTTCATGAGTTATATCAATAATTTTTATATTTTCTTTTAATTTCAGTAAAGATCCTCTTAGTGCGGAAACAAAATAGTCTCTATTACCATAATCAGTTGTTAATGTAATTACAAGCATTAATAAAATAGATATTTTATTTGATAAAATATTTGAAATTTATAATTTGCAATCTAAATTAACAAATAATATTACTAAAAAGAATTTTATCATAAATCCTTTTTTTTAAAAAAAAAAATTTTTTTGGCTGAAAGTAAATTTTTATTTAACGACATTGATCCTCTTGAAATATATGGACATAAAAATATCAAGTTAGATCTTATTAAATCCTTTTATCCTAAGTTAAAGATTGTTGCAAGAGGTGGTGAGTTAAAATTATTTGGTGAAAAAAAAATTATTGATGACTGTATTGTGAAACTGAATAACTTAGTTAAGCATTTTGATAAATTTAATATGTTAACAGAAAGTCAAATTCAAAGAATAATTTCTGGGAATTATGACAATGAAATTGATTTTTCAGACGATTTAATTGTTTATGGAAATAGAGGAAGATTAATCAAAGCTCGAACTTTAAATCAAAAAAAATTAGTTAGTTTATCATTAAAAAATGATTTAGTTTTTGCTATTGGACCAGCTGGAACTGGAAAAACTTATACAGCTGTTGCACTAGCAGTAAAATCTCTAAAAAATAAACTAGTAAAAAGAATAGTACTCACCAGACCTGCTGTTGAAGCGGGAGAAAACTTAGGTTTTCTTCCTGGAGATATGAAAGATAAATTAGATCCATACATGCAACCCCTTTATGATGCCTTAAGTGATATGATACCAACTGAGAAACTTAGGGTTCTTATCGAGGAAAGAGTAATTCAAATTGCTCCTCTTGCATTTATGAGGGGTAGAACATTAGATAATGCTTTTGTTATTTTAGACGAAGCTCAGAATACAACTGTTCAACAAATGAAAATGTTTTTAACTAGAATGGGTAAATCTGCAAAATTTCTGGTAACAGGTGATAAAACACAAATTGATCTCCCTAATAAGCAAAAGTCTGGTTTAATTCATTCTCTTGAGGTTTTATCAAATATTAAGGGAATTGAATTTGTATATTTAGATAATAAAGATATAGTAAGACACAAATTAGTCTCAAAAATAGTTAAATCATATAATAACACTTAAAAAATCATACTTTGAAAAATACAATTTTAAAAACAAATTTTAAATTTCCAGGGCAAGAATCTGTTTATCATGGAAAAGTTAGAGATGTATATTATCTCAATAATGACACCTTAATAGTAATCGTTACTGATAGAATTTCTGCTTTTGATAAAATACTCCCGAATGGTATACCTTTTAAGGGGCAAGTATTAAACCAAATAGCTTCAAAATTTTTAGATAATACTTCAGACATTGTTCCAAATTGGAAGATTTCTACCCCAGACCCAATGGTGACAATTGGAAAAAAATGTGAACCTTTTAAAATTGAAATGGTTATTAGAGGATATTTAACAGGTCATGCTTGGAGAGAATACTCTGCAGGTAAGTCAAATATTTGTGGTATACCATTTCCAAAAAATATGAAGGAACATGATAAATTTAAAACTCCGCTAATAACCCCTACAACTAAAGCTTCTCACGGTCATGATGAAGATATTTCAAAAGAAGAAATAATAAAAACAAATTTAGTATCAAAAGAGGATTATGAATTGCTTGAAAAATATACACTTGAACTCTTTGAAAGAGGTACAAAAATTGCAAAGGATATGGGGTTAATTTTAGTTGACACTAAATATGAATTTGGTAAAGATAGCGATGGAAATATAATTTTAATAGATGAAATACACACTCCAGATTCCTCAAGATATTTTTATTTAGATAAGTATCAATATAATCAGGACAATAATTTACCTCAAAAACAGCTTTCAAAAGAATTTGTTAGACAATGGTTAATTTCTCGTGGATTTCAAGGTAAAGACAATCAAGTAGTTCCTGAAATGGATATAGATTTTATAGAATCTGTTTCTAATCGTTACATAGAATTATATGAAAAAATTACTGGTGATAAGTTCAAAAAAACAGATATTAATAATGTTAATGAAAGAGTAGAAAGGAATATTTTAAGTCATTTATAATATTTTTTCTGATTACTAATATGAGAAGAGAATATAAAGTAGTAACTGTAAAAGAGGGAGCCTTGAGCACACTTTTGTTTGGTGCAAGTAAATTACCATTAAAAAAAATGGAAGAGGTTATGAATTATCATGGAAGTCAGGGTTGGGACGTCTCTTTTCAAGTTATTGAAAAACACCGATTATTTTTATTTTGGACTAGAGAGGCAATAATTATAACATTTGTTAGAAATTGTGAATAATAATTATGTAAAATATTTTTCATTTTTTCTTTTAATATTGTTTACTTATTCTTGCAAAAAAGATAATAATGATATAAGGTTGCAGTATACTGGTCAATGGAATTTTAAGGGTAATGAGTACTCTTTTTCTAGTTATTATATTTACAATCCTGATCCGGAGTGGACTTATTCTGAGACATATGAAACCATATATAATGATAGTACAGGAAGTATTCAATTAGGTGAAAAATCTAATGAACTTTCATTTAAATATTGCGAAACTTGTGACGCTGTAATTTATAACTTGGAGGATAATGGAGTAGGAAGTACAAATTGGAACTCATCTAGCTGGACTCTTACAGATTCAACTTTTTTTAATAATGTTTTATCTGAACCTCCAGGTTACAATTCAAGTTATTCTACATTTAATATTCAGGGATGGAAATTGTAATCTAAATTAATATTAGTTTAATTTTTAATTAAAATGATCCAAAAAACATATAAAATAATTCACGATATTGTAGTTGATGATTCCACTAAAAAAGGAAGACTGTTTGATATTGTTATTCAAGTTTTAATTATTTTATCCCTGATCTCATTTTCTCTTGAAACCCTACCAGAATTAAATAATCAACTATACGATATATTACAAAAAATAGAAGTTGTATGTATTTATATTTTTACAATTGAATATTTACTAAGAATAATTTTAAATAATAAGAAAAATTATATGTTTTCATTTTTTGGATTAATAGATTTATTAGCAATTCTACCTTTTTATATTACTTCAGGAATTGATTTGCGTTCAGTTAGAGTATTTAGAATTCTTAAAATATTTAGATTATTTAAATTATTAAAGTATACTAAATCAATTGATAGGATGAGTGATGCATTCAAAAAAATAAAAAATGAATTAGTAATATTTTTCATAGCCATATTATTTCTTTTATATGTTTCGGCTGTTGGTATTTATTATTTTGAAAATCCAGTCCAACCTGAAAAGTTTAAATCTGTCTTTCATTCATTGTGGTGGTCAGTAACTACTCTTACAACTGTTGGGTATGGTGATATGTATCCTATTACAACAGGCGGTAAAATTTTTTCAACTTTTATTGTATTTATAGGATTAGGTTTAGTTGCTGTTCCCTCAGGTCTGCTTGCAACGGCTTTTACACAAGGAATTAAAAAAAGTAAAGATTAAGTTAATTAGTTTAAATTTCATTTTTTTTTAATCATATTTGTTTTTATTTTAAAATTTTTAAATAAATATTATGAAAAAATTAGAAAAATTAATTTACAGTAAATCATGGTTACCTCCAATTCTCTATTTTGGTTCTGTTGCTTGCATTATCTATATAATTTACAGTGACTTTTACTTAGATAAGGATATAAAAATTTTCCAATATGGATGGTTAAATAGTGTCTTTCAGGATATATTTTTTGTTTGGTTTTTTTATATTACTTATCTAGCTATTAAAAATTATAAAAAAAATCAACAGTAAGTATATTTTAATTTTAAAAGACTAATTGTTTTACAAATATAATCTTGATCATGAAAATTATTCTACACACATTTATTTCATTTATTTTCGTTATAAATCTGTTCTCTCAAGAATTAATAACACAAGAAAATATTCATCAAGCAGTCGACGCTTGGATTGAAGATTCAGTTTCAGCTGAGCTCCAATATGGTCATATAAGTAATTGGGATGTTTCTAGTGTGACAAGTATGGAGAGTCTGTTTTATGAGGGCTATAATAATCCCGCTACATTTAATAGTGATATATCCTTATGGGATGTATCAGGGGTTACAAATATGAAAAGGATGTTTGTAAATACTATATATAATATTGATATATCTTCATGGGATGTCTCCAACGTTACAAATATGAATGAATTATTTTATAACGCAGAAAATTTTAACAGTAATATATCTATGTGGGATGTATCTAATGTAACAAATATGTCAGGTATGTTTAGTGGTGCTAACAATTTTAATGCAGATATATCAAGTTGGAATGTTTCAAGTGTGACAAGTATGTTTGGTATGTTTTATGGTGCAAGTTCATTTAATGTAGATATATCCTCATGGGATGTATCAAGTGAGACAAATATGGGTTGGATGTTTGAAGGTGTTACAAATTTGTCAGATGAAAATAAATGCGCTATTCAAGAATCATTTTCAACAAATTCCAATTGGCCTTATGATTGGAATAGTTATTGCCAAACTCCAATAAACAATGATAATATTCATCAAGCAGTAGATGAGTGGCTGGTAGATTCTGTCTCTGCACAGAACACATATGGTCATATTAGTAATTGGGACGTATCAAATGTTACTAATATGAATAATTTATTTCAAGGTGCAGTTAATTTTAATAGTGATATATCTTTATGGGATGTTTCGAGTGTGATAAATATGTATCTGATATTTAATAATGCATATAACTTTAACCAAGATATCTCCTTGTGGGATGTTTCAGGTGTGACAAATATGATTGGTATGTTTTTTAATGCTCATTCATTTAATCAAGATTTATCTTTATGGGATGTATCAAGTGTGATATATATGTCTCAAATGTTTTATGGAGCATTATCATTTAATGGGGATATCTCAGGATGGGATGTATCAAGTGTGACTAATATGTCTCAAATGTTTAATGGAGCATTATCATTTAATGGAGATATCTCAGGATGGGATGTCTCAAGTGTGACTGATATGGCTAATATGTTTAATAATGCATCTTCTTTCAATAACGATATTTCGGGATGGGATGTTTCTAATGTAATACTTTTTGATAACATGTTTGTACCCTTTAATTTAGCTATGAATACACAAAATCAATGCCATATTCATACTTCATTTTCAACAAATTCCAATTGGAATATAAATTGGGAATGTCCTGTAGTTCAAATCGGTGATTTTGCTTTTGGTGGAATTGTATTTTATGTTGATGAGAGTGGTGAAAATGGATTGGTTTGTGCACCTAGTAATTTAATTAGTGAAGATGGTTTAAATGGATTTCAATGGATGGATATTACAATTAGTGGAAATCAATACATACAATTAAATGAATCAACATCTAATTTTATTGGAACTGGTGCTTCAAATTCTTCTATAATTATTAATAGTCAAGGAATTGGTTCTGATGCTGCTTCAATGTGCTCATTATTAGACCTAAACGGTTATGATGACTGGTTTCTACCTTCTTTAAATGAACTTTGGGAAATTAATATACATAGAGAATTAATAAGTAGTACTGCAATTGAAAATGGTGGAGATGATTTTGATTTTGGTTTTTATTGGTCTTCCTCTGAATTTGATTTGACTGATGCTTGGGCGGTTAATTTTGTTAACCCTAATGATGCTCCTCAGGGGGCATTCTATTTAAATAGAGGTAAGATGAACGGTTATTTAGTTAGACCTGTTCGTGCTTTTGGAACCACTTTAGGTTGTACAGATTTTAATATCGTTGATGATTCTTGTATTGCTGTTATTGAGGGTTGTACTGATGATTCCGCCTTTAATTATAATCCTCAAGCCAATACAGACAATGGATCTTGCGAAGCAATTATAACTGGTTGCATAGATTCTTATGCTTGTAACTATGATTCTACTGCAAACGTAAATACTGATTGTATGTTTCCAGAAATATACTATAATTGCGAAGGTATGTGTTTATTTGATTCAGATTTAGATGGTATTTGTGATGAATTAGAAGTATCAGGATGTATGGATGATACAGCATGTAATTACAATCAATATGCAACTGATAGTTCAGATTGTATATACCCAGAAATATACTATGATTGTAATGGAATTTGTTTAAATGACACTGATGGTGATGGAATTTGCGATCAATTAGAGGTGTTTGGATGTATGGATTATACTGCTTGCAACTATAATGATTTAGCAACTGATGATGATGAATCTTGTATATTTCCAGAAATATACTATGATTGTAATGGCGTTTGTTTAAATGATTTAGATTCAGATTCTATTTGTGATGAAGAAGATAACTGTATTGATATTAGTAATTTAGATCAACTTGATTATGATAATGATGGTGAGGGAGATGCCTGTGATTATGACGATGGAATTGGAATATCAGAACATAATGAAAAAACCATATTTCTTATTAAAATGATTGATTTATTTGGGAGGGAACAACAAAAACACAAGAAAGGATCACTTTTATTCTACATATATGATAATGGAAAGGTTGAGAAGAAATTCAAAAACTAAATCATAAGATTTTATAAAAGTAGTTTTAATATTAACTAATAACTAAATCCACTTTCACTAGGTTTTTTAAAATAGCTTGATTTTTTATTTTGTATATTTATTACTTGGATAGTTCAATGTAACAAATGAAAAAATCCTGATAAATATTTCTAGGATTATTAAA
>CACDER010000022.1 GCA_902551855.1 uncultured Cryomorphaceae bacterium
GAAAGACAAATGAATGTTGCTTCAATGGATGTTTTTTCAAGGTTAATGATGGATAGAATAATTTTTTTAGGAGTTCCTATTAATGATTATGTAGCCAATATAATTCAAGCTCAACTTTTATTTTTAGAATCAGTTGATTCAAAAAAAGATATTCAAATTTATCTAAATTCCCCAGGAGGTGGAGTTTATGCTGGTTTAGGAATATACGATACTATGCAATATATTTCTCCAGATGTTTCAACAATTTGTACCGGAATGGCCGCTAGTATGGGAGCTGTATTATTATGCGCTGGTACAAAAGGGAAAAGAACAGCATTAAAACATTCTAGGGTAATGATACATCAACCTTTAGGTGGTGCAAGTGGTCAAGCCTCAGACATAGAGATTACTGCCAGAGAGATTCAAAAACTTAAAAAAGAACTTTATAAGATCATCTCAAATCATTCAGGTAAATCTTTTGATGATGTCTGGAATGATAGTGATAGAGATTTTTGGATGACTTCAGAAGAAGCTAAAAATTATGGAATGATCGATGAAGTTCTTGTTAAGAGTAAGTAATTAATTTAAACCTAAAATTTAAATTGAGATATTTTGTTAAATTATCATATAACGGGACAAAATTTCATGGCTGGCAAATTCAATCAAATGCACTTTCTATTCAAGAAAATCTCAATAATGCCTTTTCAATTTTAATTGGTGAGAAGATTAAATTATATGGATCAGGAAGAACTGACACAGGTGTTCATGCAAAAGAAATGTATGCTCATTTTGATACTTCAAATTTCATTAACTGCTATAAATTAGTAAATAAGTTAAATTTATTTTTGTGTAAAGACATAGTTATTTTTTCCATTTTTAGTGTTGATGAAAAATCTCATGCCAGATTTGACGCAATATCTAGAACTTATGAATACATAATTTCTAATTATAAAAATCCTTTTAATTACAATTTTTCATATAATTACAGGGGATGCTTGGATTTTGATTTAATGAATACAGCCTCTGAATTTCTAATATTAAACAAAGATTTTGCAAGTTTTAGTAAAAATTCTTTATCAAAATCTACAACATGTAATGTTACTTACGCAAAGTGGTACAGTGATGGGAAGGATTGGATTTTTAAAATCAAATCTAACAGGTTTTTAAGAAATATGGTAAGGTCAATTGTTGGGACTTTGATTTTAGTTGGTCAAAGAAAAATTTCAGTTGATGATTTTAGAAATATAATTGAAAAAAAAGATAGAACATATGCAGGGCCTTCTGCTCCAGCTCACGCTCTTTATCTTACAAAAGTAGATTATCCAAATAATATTAATGAAAAGTAATTTTAGTAAAGAATTTTTTGATTTTAAGTTATTTAAGAGAATTTTAAGATATATAAATCCCTATAGATTTATTTTCTATTTGTCAGTATTTTTTAGTATTTCTCTCGCATTTTTTTCTATTTTAAGACCAATAATTATAGAGTATACCATTGATAATTTTATCATAGGAAAAAATAAGGAACTATTACTAAAATTTATAATAATATTATTTATTATTTTAATTCTGGAATCTGTTTTTCAATTTTTATTTATTTACAGTGCAAATTGGATTAGTCAATCTATAATCAAAGATATTAGACAAAAGTTATTTGATAAAATTTTATCGTTTAGATTGAAGTATTTTAATCAAAATCCTATTGGATCGCTTGTAACAAGAACAGTATCTGATATTGAAACAATTTCAGAAATTTTTTCTCAGGGGGTTTTAGTTATTTTTAGTGATTTATTTAAAATTTTTATAATTATAATATGGATGATTAACAGAGATACTAAATTAACTCTAATTTCTTTGTCAGTTTTTCCAATTCTAATTTTGTCAACAAAGTTTTTTCAAAAATTAATGAAGATTGCTTTTGAGAAAGAAAGATTTGCCATATCAAGGTTAAATGCATTTTTACAAGAACACATTTCAGGTATGAAAATTGTACAAATCTTTTCAAGAGAAAAACAAGAGTTTAAAAAATTTAAACAATTAAACGAAAATTTTAAAAATTCTACTATACAAGCTATTTGGTATTTTTCAATTTTCCTTCCAATTATTGAAATTATTAGTGCACTTTCTTTATCACTCATGGTTTGGTATGGAGGTATTAATATATTGAAAGATGGTCAGATCACTCCTGGTTTGATGGTATCATTTATTTTGTTAATTAATATGTTATTTAGACCTATAAGAAATTTATCAGATAGAATTAATATTCTTCAAAGGGGTGTAGTTGCATCAAGAAGAGTTTTTAAAATAATAGATTTGAAATATCAAATTAAGTCTACAAATAATTTAAATTTAAAAAATTTTAGAGGCAATATAGAGTTCTCAGATTTGACTTTTTCATATAATAAAAATGAGACAGTATTATCAAATATTTCCTTCAAAGTCAATCAGGGAGAAAAATTAGCAATTGTGGGAGAAACAGGTTCTGGTAAAAGTACAATAATAAATTTATTGTTAAGATTTTATGAATTTAGTAGCGGTAAAATTTTATTAGACAATCAAGATATAAGAAAATTTAGTCAAAGTTCAATTAGGAAAAATTTTGCATTAGTACTTCAAGAAATATTTTTATTTTCTGATACAATTTTAAATAATATTATATTAGATTCTAAAATTACTTCCGATGAAGTAATTAGAGCATCAAAAGAAATTGGTTTATTCAATTTTATTAATGAGTTTCCAGGAGGATTTGAATATAATGTGAGGGAAAGAGGTGTAATGCTGTCGTCTGGGCAAAGGCAATTAATCTCTTTTTTGAGAGCCTATGTAATTAACCCTAAAGTGATTATTTTAGATGAAGCAACTTCTTCAATTGATTCATATACTGAAGATTTAATTCAAAAAGCTTTAAAAAAAATTACATATGGAAAAACTACCATAATAATTGCCCATAGACTGTCAACAGTTAAAGATGTTGATAAAATTTTAGTATTAGAGAAAGGGAAAATTGTAGAGTGTGGAAATCATAAAGATTTAATAAAATCAGATTCTGTTTATAAAAAAATATTTAACTCTCAAATTTTTAATATTTAAGTTTGTTATTAAGAAATTTTGATGTCAAACTTTTTTTATTGTTGATTAAATTTTCTGGTTGACCTTCAAAAATTAAATTTCCACCATCTTCACCACCACCTTCTCCTAATTCAATTATCCAATCTGCAGTTTTAATGACATCAATATTATGTTCAACAACTAATATTGTATGTCCTTTATCAATTAAAATTTTAAAAGAATTTAGTAATTTTTTTATGTCATGTACATGAAGTCCAGTTGTTGGTTCATCAAATATTAAAATTTCATTATCGTAATTTTTAGAATTTCCAAGGAATGAAGCTAATTTAACTCTTTGAGCTTCTCCTCCACTTAGAGTTGAAGATGATTGTCCCAAGTTTATGTAACCTAAACCCACATCTTTTAAAGGGGTAATTAAGTTTACAATTTTTTTGTTTTGTTTTGATTCAAAGAAAACTATGGCTTCGTTTACTGTTAAATTTAGTATATCAAATATATTTTTCTCAAAATATCTAACATCAAGAATTTCTTTTTTAAACCTTTTACCTTTACAGACTTCACATCTAATTTTAATATCAGCCATAAATTGCATTTCTATTATCTTTTCACCTTCTCCTAAACACTCTTCACATCTTCCTCCATCTACGTTAAATGAAAAGTGTTTAGGTTTATATTTTCTAATTTTTGAAAGTTCAATTTTAGAAAATAAATTTCTAATTTCATCGTAAGCTTTTATATAAGTTACTGGATTAGATCTTGAGGATCTTCCAATTGGATTTTGATCGATAAATGTAACAGAATTTAATTTGTCAATATCTCCAGTCATTTTCTGAAAATTTCCTTGTTTTAAATATTTTTGATTCAAATATTTTAATAAACACGGATAAATTACATTTTTAACTAAGGTACTTTTACCGGATCCACTGACTCCAATAATAACATTTAATACATTTAGGGGTAGTTTAACATTTATATTTTTCAAATTATTATGTTTAATTCCATGAAATTCTAAAGAATTTTTCCAACTTCTTTTTCTTGTCAATTCAATTTTAAGTTCGTTATTAAGATATTTAGCAGTTAAACTAGATTTTGATTTTAGTAAATTCTTAAGGTTACCTGAATAAATAATTTCTCCTCCATTTTTACCAGCTAGTGGACCAATATCAATGATGTAATCAGAATTTTTAATAATTTCTTCGTCATGCTCAACTACTACAACAGTGTTGCCTAAGTTTTTTAATGATTGTAATATTTCAATGAGTTTAAAAGTATCTATTGAATGAAGTCCTATACTAGGTTCATCTAAAACATAAATTGAACCTACCAGACTGCTTCCAATTGATGTTATAATATTTATTCTTTGAGATTCACCTCCAGATAAAGTTGATGATTTTCTATTTATTGTTAAATAGCTTAATCCAATTTTAATTAATAATTTGAGTCTATTTTTAATTTCAAAAATAATGTTTTTGGAAATATCAATTTCAGTTCTATTTAATTTTAAATTATTAATTACACTGTAAAGCTCTTTAATTGACATATTTAGTAAATCAGTGATATTATAGTCATTAATTTTCACATAGGTCGATTCTTTTTTTAATCTAAATCCATTACATGTTTTACATATTGTTTTATTTCTATATCTGGAAAGTAATACTCTATTTTGAATTTTATATTTTTTTCTTTCGATTTTTTTAAAGAATTCATTTATTCCAGTAATATCTTTTGAACCTAACCACAATAAATTTTTTTCAACATCATTTAATTTTTTATAGGGTTTATGAATTGGAAAATTATATTTTTCTGAGTTTGATATAATTTGATTTTTAAATTTTGAGTATACACTACTTTTCCAACAAAATATTGCATCTTCAAATATTGATAAATTTTTGTTTGGAACAACTAAATCTTCATCAATTCCAATAACCTCTCCAAATCCGCTACAAGTTTCGCAACTACCAAATGGACTGTTAAATGAAAATAAATGTATATTTGGTTTTTCAAATTTAATACCATCCATTTCAAGTAAATTATCAAAGTAAAATTTATTTTTATTATCAATATTTTCAATAACACATTTACCATCTCCCTCTACTAGAGCAAGGTCAATTGATTCAATAATTCTATTTTGAATATTACTTTTAAGTTTCAATCTATCAATTATTAAGTATATAGTCTCTGATGAATCAAATTTATTATTAATTAAGTCTTCTATTTTAGTTATTTCTCCTCTATATAGTACTCTTTGGAATCCTTTTTTTAATTTTTCTTGAAGTATTTCTATTATTTCATTTTTATTATTGTAATAGAAATTCATAGGTGTCATGATAATAAATTTATGACCTATTTTTTGTTGCATCATAAAATTTAAAATATCATCTCTGTTATGTTTCTTAACCTCATTTCCTGAAACAGGAGAAATTATTTTCCCAATTCTAGAGAAAAGTAATTTGAGAAAATCATATATTTCTGTGCTTGTTCCTACAGTTGATCTTGGATTATTACTTTTTACTTTTTGTTCAATGGCAATAGCTGGTGACAGTCCAGTTATTTTCTTAACTTTAGGTTTTTTAATTTTACCTAAAAATTGTCTGGAATATGATGATAAACTTTCGACATATTTTCTTTGTCCTTCAGCATATAAAGTGTCAAAAGCTAAAGTAGATTTTCCTGAACCAGAAAGACCTGTTATTACAGTGAGTTTATTTCTAGGTATTTTGACATTCACGTTTTTTAAATTATGAAGATTAGCCTCTTCAATCTCAATAAAATAATTCTTATTAATCATTTAAATCATTTTAACAAAAATATTCCAAAGTTAACTACAAAAATTTAATGAATCTTTTATTTACAATTTATTTTTTTTATATTTGTAACCATAACAAAAAAAAATTGCCTATACACACTTTTATCTATTAATATTTATTGTTTAATTTAAATTAGTAGTTATGTGTGTGCAAAACAAGCAAGATTCTATTTATGTTTCTACGTTCATCTCTGGAAATACTGAATCATTCAACCAATTAATTCAAAAGTATAATGACAAGGTATATGGCTATATACTTTCAAAAATAAAGGATAAAGATATCTCAAATGATATATTTCAAGAGGTATGTATAAAAGTACTTAACATTTTAAGGTCCGGTAAATATAAAGATCAAGGAAAATTTCTTCCTTGGTTAATGAGAGTAACACATAATGTCATCATTGATTATTTCAGAAAAGAAACTAGATTGCAACATTTTAATAAGAATTTTAAATTTGATTTAATCAATTCTCTAAATGATAATAATGAAATTCAAGATTCAAAATATCCAAACTTTGATCAATCTAAAGAATTAAAAAAATTGACTGGATTACTATCAGAGGATCAAAAAGAAGTTATTGAAATGAGATTCTTTGGAGGGATGACTTTTAAAGAAATTTCAAATGAGTGCGGAATTAGTATTAATACAGCTTTAGGAAGAATGAGATACGCTTTATCAAATATGAGAAAATTATGCCATAAAAATAAGTTTGAATTTTCATTTCAATAAATTTAAAAATTTGTTAATAATAATAAATAAAATATACCGGCAAAAATTTCAAATTTTAATAAATTTGAAAAAAAATAATTACAATGAAAACTTTAAAAGTAGGAGATAAAGCTCCTAATTTTTCCCTATTTAATGAGAACAACGAAAAAGTTTCCTTAATTGATTATTCTGGGAAAAAAATTGTTTTATATTTTTACCCTAAGGATTTAACCCCTGGTTGTACAAAGCAAGCCTGTAATCTTTCAGAAAATTATTCTGTTTTATTAAAAAAAGGATACATAGTTTTAGGAGTTAGTCCTGATAGTTCTTCATCTCATTTAAAATTTATTAATAAGTATTCTTTGCCTTTTTCATTATTAGCTGACACTGATAAAGAGGTTATAAAATTATATGGTGTTTGGGGGTTAAAAAAATTTATGGGAAGAGAATATGAAGGTGTTCTAAGAGTTACATTTATTATAAATGAAAATCAATTTATAGAAAATATTATTGATAAAGTCAAAACAAATGATCATTCGAATCAAATTTTAAATTTTAGTTAATGACACAAATTGTCATTTTTTCATATTTAATTTGATAAAAAATATATTATGGATAAAGAAAAAGAATCAAAATTAAAAGCATTAAATATTACTATTGATAAGTTAGAAAAAACCTATGGTAAAGGCGCTGTGATGAAAATGGGTAGTGTTACTCACGAGAATATATCTTCAATTTCAACTGGTTCTATTGGTTTAGATCTGGCATTAGGAGTTGGAGGTTATCCTAAAGGAAGGGTAGTCGAGATATATGGACCAGAGTCTTCAGGTAAGACTACACTTGCAATTCACGCTATGGCTGAAGCTCAAAAAACTGGCGGTATTGCCGCTTTTATTGACGCAGAACACGCTTTTGATAGGATATATGCTGAAAATCTCGGAGTTAATATTGATGAATTAATAATTGCTCAACCAGATTCAGGAGAACAAGCATTAGAAATTGCTGACAATTTAATCAGATCTGGAGCCATTGATATTATAGTAGTAGACTCTGTTGCCGCCCTAACACCTAAAAGTGAAATAGAGGGTGAAATGGGAGATTCTAAATTAGGTTTACATGCTAGATTAATGTCTCAAGCTTTAAGGAAATTAACTGCATCAATATCAAAAACAGGTTGTATTTGTATATTTATTAATCAATTAAGAGAAAAAATTGGTGTTATTTTTGGAAACCCAGAAACTACAACTGGAGGAAATGCATTAAAATTTTATGCTTCAATAAGATTAGACATAAGAAGAAGTACACAACTTAAAAATGGTGAAAATTTGGTAGGAAATAGAACTAGAGTCAAAGTTGTCAAAAATAAAGTTGCTCCTCCATTTAAAAAAACAGAATTCGATATTTTATATGGCGAAGGAATTTCTAAAATTGGAGAAATAGTTGATTTAGGAGTTGAACTAAATTTAATAGACAAAAGTGGTTCTTGGTTTAGTTATGGTGATATTAAGTTAGGTCAAGGTAGAGATTCTGTTAAAGGACTTTTAAATGATAATATTGAGTTAATGAACGAAATCGAATCAAAAATTATTGAACAAATTGAAAGTTCTTAAGTATAGTATTTTTAATATATTATCTATTTTATCAGCAATTTTTTTATCATGTAATCCAAATAAAAATCATAAAAAAATTAATTATAGTTTTAATGATTCAATCAAGTCTATTGATTCAATAAATAATTTAATAAAACTTGACTCTTTAAATGCAGATTTATTTTTCTCAAGATCTAATTTTTTTATAAAGCATTCAAATCTATCAGATGCCTACAAAGATTTAGTTATTTCATGTAGACTGGATTCCTTTAATTCATTTTATAAATTCAAATTAGGGTCTTTGTATTATTTAATGGGTAATTCAAAAAAAGCAAAAGATATATGGGAATTATGTGCAAGTTTAGATTATACTAATATAGATTGTAGATTAAATTTAGCCGAACTTTATTTAGCTGTAAATGATTTTAAAAATGGATTAAAAATTATAAATGAAATTTTAGTTTATGATTCTGAAAACTTTTATGCGTTATATTTAAAAGGTAATTTTTTTTTATTTAATAATGATACAACTAAAGCGATTAGTTTTATTCAAGAGTCATTAAATTTAAATAACAAGTTTTTTGAAGGATTTGACTTGATGGGTACTATTTATTCTGATTTAAATAATTATTTGGCAATTGATTATTTTAATTATGCATCTACTATTAAACCTGACAGAAATGATATTTTTTACAAGATTGGGATGTTCTATCAAAAAATGAACAATTATGATGATGCAATTTTAAATTACTCTAAATCAATTGAATTAAATCCCTTGGATAAGTTTTCATATCATAATATTGGAGTAATTAGCATTTATAAAGATAATTTCAAAGACGCTATAGAAAATTTCTCATATGCAATTGATATTGATCCAACTTACAACGAAGCATACTTTGGAAGAGCATATTCTTATGAATTATCAAATAAAAAACTTGAATCTGAAACTGATTACAGAACCTCATTAATGATTAATCCTTCTTATAGACCTTCAATTTTAGGGCTTGAGAGATTAACAAAATAAACGAGATAAAAAGTTATTTTTGTATTTTTTCAATAATACTCTTAAATGCTTCAGGTTGATTCATGGCTAAGTCAGCTAAAACTTTCCTATTAATTTGAATATTGTTTTTATGTATTAAGCTCATAAATTGAGAATATGACATTCCATATTGTCTTGCACCTGCATTGATTCTCTGTATCCATAATGAACGAAATTTTCTTTTTCTAACTTTCCTGTCTCTGTAGGCATAAAGTAAAGCTTTTTCAACGGCGTTTTTAGCAACCGTCCAAACATTTTTTCTTCTTCCAAAAAATCCTTTTGCAAGTTTTAATATTTTTTTTCTCCTAGCTTTTGAAGCTACATGATTTACTGATCTAGGCATTTTTTTAATTTTTTTAAACTTAGCGAATAAATTATTACTTGAGAGCTAAGAATAGGGTTAATTAATAAACACTAAATTTAATTCAAATACATAATTGCTGTTTAATATTAGATACATCACTTTTATGTACTAAACCAGATTTAGTAAGATTTCTTTTTTGTTTAGTTGTTTTTTTTGTCAATATATGACTTTTGAATGCATGCATTCTTTTAATTTTTCCAGTACCAGTCAATTTGAATCTTTTTTTCGCACTGGATTTAGTTTTCATTTTAGGCATTATACTTAAATTTATTTATTATTTTTTTTTGCACTCATTAACATTATCATCCTTTTACCTTCTAGTTTTGGTAATTGATCAACTTTTCCAAATTCTTCAAGTTCTTGAGCAAATCTTAAAAGTAAAATTTCTCCTTTGTCTTTATATAGAATTGATCTACCTTTAAAAAAAACAAAAGCTTTTAGTTTTGCCCCATCATTCAAAAATTTTTTTGCATGCTTAAGTTTAAAGTCAAAATCATGATCATCTGTGTTGGGGCCAAACCTAATTTCTTTAAGAACTATTTTAGCAGTTTTTGATTTCAGCAATTTTTGTCTCATTTTTTGTTCGTACAAAAATTTGTTGTAGTCAACAATTCTGCATACAGGTGGAACAGCATTATCTGCGATTTGAACTAAATCTAATCCTAATTCATCGGCTAAGCTAAGGGCCTTTTGAATAGGATATATTCCATCCTCGATTTCTTTGTTGGATACTAACCTTACATCTGAGGATTTTATTTCAGAATTAATTTTGTGAGCATTAGTTTTTACTATTTGCCTGTTTGAGTTATTAATCTTTCTTCTTAATACTATAATTTGGTTCCTCCTTTAAGTTTTATATTATTTATTAATACTATTTTTAATTTCTTTGTTAATTATTTCAATAAATTTTTCAATTTTCATTGATCCCATATTTTCTCCACCATGTTTTCTAACAGATATTTTATTTTCTGTTGATTCTTTTTCTCCAATTATCAGCATATACGGAGTTTTTTTAATTTCTGCATCTCTAATTTTTCTTCCAGTTTTTTCATTTCTATCATCAATGCAGGCGCGAATATCGGAAATTTTGAGTAAATTAAAAACTTCTTTGGCGTAAAGAATGAATTTTTCACTAATTATTATTATGGATACTTGATTTGGTGACAACCATAAGGGGAAATTCCCATTACAATGTTCAGTTAAAACAGCAATAAATCTCTCTAAAGAACCAAATGGTGCTCTATGGATCATTACGGGTCTGTGTTTTTTATTGTCATCACCAATATAATTTAGATCAAATCTTTCAGGAAGATTATAGTCAATTTGAATCGTTCCTAGTTGCCAAGATCTCCCTATAGCATCTTTAACCATAAAATCAAGTTTTGGTCCATAAAATGCTGCCTCTCCATATTCCAAAATTGTTTCTAAACCTTTATTTTCAGCAGATTTAATGATGGCATCTTCAGCTAATTTCCAATTATTATCATTTCCAATATATTTATTTCTATCAACTTTATCTCTCAATGAAACTTGAGCTGTAAAATCCTCAAAGCCAAGAGATTTAAAGACTAATAAAACAATATCAATGACTTTTTCAAACTCTTCTTGAATTTGATTTTTTGTTGCAAAAATATGTGCATCATCTTGGGTGAATCCTCTAACTCTGGTTAAGCCATGAAGTTCTCCACTTTGTTCATATCTATAAACTGTTCCGAACTCAGCAAATCTTATGGGTAGGTCTTTATAAGAACGAGGTTTACTTTTATATATTTCACAATGGTGAGGACAATTCATTGGTTTTAAAAAAAATTCTTCATTTAAATCTGGAGTTTTAATGGATTGAAAAGAATCTGAACCGTACTTATCGTAATGACCAGAGCAAACATAAAGACTTTTATGACCAATATGGGGAGTAATGACAGGATCATAACCATTATCTAGTTGAATTTTCTTTAAAAAATTTTCTAAACGATTTCTTAAATTGGTTCCATTTGGTAACCAAAGGGGGAGCCCCTGTCCAACTTTGTTTGAGAAAGTGAATAGCTCCAAATCTTTACCTATTTTTCTGTGATCTCTTTTTTTTGCCTCCTCAAGAAAATTGATATAATCAGATAAAAATTTATTTTTTGGAAAACTTATACCATAAATTCTTGTTAGTTGTTTATTTTTTTCATTTCCTCTCCAATAGGCTCCTGCAGTACTGAGAATTTTAAACGCCTTTATATGTCCGGTGTGCGGAATGTGTGGCCCTTTGCACAAATCTATAAATTTTCCTTGTTGATAAAAAGTAATTTCACCATCTTTTAATTCTTGAATAAGTTCAAGTTTATAATTATCATTTTTTTCTGAAAAATATTTTTTTGCTTCTTGTTTTGAAACATTAGTTTTTAAAAATTTAGATTTCAATCTTGATAGTTCATTGATTTTTTTTTCAACTTTTGTAAAATGATCAGATGAAAAAGTGTAGTCTCCAAAATCAATATCATAATAAAATCCATTTTCAATTGGTGGCCCAATTGCAAATTTGATTCCAGGATATATTGATTCTAGCGCTTCTGCCATTAAATGAGCAGAAGAATGCCAAAAAACTTTTTTACCAATATTGTCATCCCATGTTAGAAGCCTAATTTTACAATCATTTTTTAATTTTGTATGTAAGTCAAATATTTCTTCACCAATTTCAACCGCAAGAACATTTCGTGCAAGACCTTCACTTATTGATTTAGCAATTTCATAAAAGGTTATACCTTTTGGGTATTTCTTCGATCTACCATCTGGGAATTCAACTTTGATCATTTTTTTTAAATTGGAATACAAATATACATTTTTGAGATTTTTTGAAATTAAATTTTATAAATATATTTTAATAAAAATTAATATTTAAGCATTAGTCAATCATATTTTTAGTAATTTTGTTGTTCTTTTTTTTAAATATGACAAAAATTTACTTGTTATTTATAATCAGTGTTTCTATTGTGATAAACTCATTTTCACAAGTTAGGCCAGATATAGAAAATTCAGAAAGAGTTGTGGGAGGAATTGATGCTGACATTAAAGACTATCCTTGGCAAATTGCTTTGGTTTCAGGAAATGGTTTTGGTTTTTGTGGTGGTGCAGTAATAGGGGATTCTTGGGTTTTGACAGCTGCTCATTGTGTTGATAATAATAATCCAAATAATACTTATATAAGAGGAGGGTCCTCTGATCCATATGCCTCTGGTGGCGAAACATATTCTGTTTCACAAATTATCATACATCCATCATATGGAAATCCAACTAATTATTCTTATGATTTTGCTTTAATTGAAATAGATGGTGTTTTTAACTTTAATGAAAATTTACAAATTATAGATATAATTGACCCTACTGAAGTTCTTGCTGGAAGTGAAAGTGCTGGAGTAATTTCGTATATTACAGGATGGGGTTTTTTGTCTTCTGGGGGGCCATCTTCATCAACTCTTCAAGTTGCTACAGCGCCAATTGTTTACAATTCAGTTGCGTGTGGAATAGATGTTGACGAAAATGGTAATTCAGGTGAGTATCCTTGTGGAGATTTAGATACAACCATGATATGTGCTGGAGATTTAATAGATGGAGGTGAAGATGCATGCCAGGGAGACTCTGGAGGACCCCTAGCAGTAAGAAGTTCAGATTCTACAAGATGGCTATTGGTTGGAATTACAAGTTGGGGTTATGGATGTGCTCAAGTTCAATATCCTGGGGTCTGGTCAAGAGTTTCTTATGTTTACGAATGGATAAATGAAAATGCAAATATTACTAATGATTATGGTTGTATTGATACACTGGCATGTAACTTTGATTCTCTTGCAATTTATGACAATGGGTTATGTTTTGAAATTGATGAGTGTGGAGAATGTGGTGGAAATGGTCCTCAGATTGGATTAGATTGTAATGGAAATTGTTTAGAAGGAACTTCTGTTAATGTTGAAGTTGGTGGCGGAAACTGGGAAAATACTGTTTCATGGGAAATTCAAGGATTTGAAGGTGGGGCTGGAGTATACCAATTATGTTTAAATGATGGTTGTTCATTTTTTAATATGTTTACTTCTTTTGGAAATGGTTGGTATGGAAACTATGCTGAAATAATTAATAATGATACTGACTCTCTAATGATATCTGGAACTTTGACAGGGAGTGCTAGTGATGCAATTGCTTTACCTATTAATTTTTCTGGAGAATGCGAAGTAATATATGGATGTACAGATTCGACAGCTTTCAATTTTAATTTTGTTGCTAATACTGATGATGGAGGTTGTGAGGGTTTTATCTATGGTTGTACAGACATTAATGCTCTAAATTTTGATTCCGATGCAAACACTGATGATAGTTCTTGTTCTTATCCTCTCTCATGTGGGGATCTTAACTTTTATAATCTTTTAATGTATGATTCTTTTGGAGATGGTTGGAATAATAATACTTTTTCAGTCATTGATTCAGACGGCCAAATTTTACATAATGTTTCCTTGGAAGATGGTGATTATGGATTTTATCAATTTTGCTTATCAAGTGGATGTTATGATTTAGTAATGGATAATTTAGGAATATATAGTAACGAAGTTTCATGGGAAATAATAGATTCAGATGAAAATTTAATCTTGAATGGTTTGTCTCCCTCAAACTCTGTCCTTGAAGTTAACCATTTTTGTAATCTTAATATTGATAATAATAATATTAAAGAAAAAAAAATTTCAAAGATAATAAATGTCCTTGGACAAATAATTCTTGAAAATAACTTGAAATCTAATTCAATATTTTTTGAAATTTATGATGATGGTTCGGTTGTAAAAAAAATTTTAAACTAGTTTTATAGTTTTTTTATCTCATTTTAAATTTGTTAGTAACTTAAATTTCAGCAAGTAAATTGTATTAATTTTTTTATTAAAAAATTTGTACTTTCGTACCCATTCTAACAATATATTTAAAATATGAAAAAATTAAAATTATTATACCTTTCAATATTTATATTATTGAATTCCAGTAGTTTAAGTTTGTATAGTCAACAGTGTTATATACCTTCCTCAGACTATTCTAATACTGGTTCGAATATGACCTTGTTATTCTTATCGTCATCAAGTGATAGTTATGTATCTGATTCTCCATACATGGTAGCAATTTCCTCTAATGGTAATACCTATGGTTCAGTTTCTGTTCCTACTGATGGAAGTTCATTTTCAATTGCCGTTTGGGGAGACGATACTACCACAGGAGAGATAGATGGTTATTCTGGAAATGAAGTTGTTAATTTGCAAATTATTGACGGTAATTTAGTTTATGATGTCTCTCAGCTTGTTTCTACTACTGGGCCTTTTTCTCCTTCATATGTAACTAACAGCTTTACTCCAATTGTTTCATTCAGTATCAGTTTAAACTGTCAAGGAGATGAAATTATTTACGGATGTACAAATTCTGATGCAACTAATTACAATGCAGATGCTAATTTAGATGATGGTTCATGTGAATATGAAGTGGTTTACCCATCATGTGTATTAGGAACAGTATATATTTCTGAGGCTCATGGTTCAGGAGATCCTGAGGATTATATAGAAGTATATAATTCAGGTGATACAGATTGTTCTATGTTAGGCTTTATGTTAGATGATGAGCAACCATTTAATGACTTAACTTTCGGAGATGTTGTTATTCCAGCTGGAGGATATTGGTTAGGTTATGAGGATGCCGATGGAAGTTTTGGTTCCGGAATTGGCGGAGGTGGAGATAATCTGTATTTAGGAACTGATAGTGAAAATCTTTTAATGGTTCAAACTCTAGATAGTGATCTAGGAGCAACAAACTTTACTTCAGATGGTACATCTTGCTCAGCAGAGCCAACTCCTGGAGAAGATAATGCTGCATGTACAGTCTTTGTTGAGGGATGTACAAATTCTGATGCAACTAATTACAATGCAGATGCTAATTTAGATGATGGTTCATGTTCATTTGATGCAGAAAATTCTTGTGTTTTACCCTCATTTGATGTTATTAATACTGGTTCAAATATGACTATTTTATTTTTAACTTCTCCCTCTATAAATTTTTCCAGTAATGATCCTTATATAGTTGCTGTTTCTTCTGATGGAAATACATTTGGGTCATCTCAATTATCAGATGGTCAATTTTCAATTGCAATTTGGGGAGATGATTCTACAACTGAAGAAACAGATGGTTTTATTTCAAATGAAAATATATTGCTTCAAATTGTTGATGGAAATACCCTTTATAATATAACAGAAATTAATTTTACTAATGGAACTTCAGATTTATATTATATCACTAATAATTTCCTAGCTGCAAGTTCTTTTAATTTAAATTTAAATTGTGAGAGTTCAAATGATACAATTATTACTTCCCCAGTTGAAGTTTATGGTTGTACAGATTTGATAGCTGAAAATTATAATTCTGAGGCTACAGTTGATGATGGTTCATGTGATTACTATTTATCAGATTGTAATGTTCCAAATATTTGGTCTGGAAATACAGGATCTAATATGACTGTTATGCTAACATCCTCTTTTATTGACAACCTTCCTGAACTTGAAGAAAATGCATATATAGTTGCTATCTCAGAGTCTGAAGTTGTTATTGGCTCAGAATTTTTATTTGGTTCTGCTCAAGCTGCGTTTCCAGTATGGGGTGATGACGTGACAACTAATAATTTAGATGGCGCAATTTCAAATGAATCCATAACTTTTAAACTTGTAAATGGAAATATTGTATATAATTTATTTCCTGTCCCTAATATTACTAGTTCTTATATTTCTCAGAGTATCCTGGTTCTATCTGATGTTAATTATGAAAATGTATGCTATGCTTCATATGGTTGTACAGATTTAAATTATTTAGAATTTAATCCAAATGCTTCGCTAGATGACGGTTCTTGCGAAAATCTTATTGTTAATGGATGTACAGATATTAATTTTTTTGAATATGATGTTAATGCTAACACTGACGATGGAACATGTGAAAATTTAGTACCAACTTCAAATTGTAATATACCTCCACATTGGTCTGGAAATACAGGAAATAATATGACGGTGTTTTTATCATCTTCAATAATACAATCTTTACCAGAGTTATCGCCTGGAGCATATATTTCTGCGCTCTCTTCTTCATCTGAATTAGTTGTAGGCTCTGTTGATATTTTCGACGTTAATCAAGCTCAGATGTCGGTCTGGGGTGATGATGCGACAACTCCAGAAATTGATGGAGCAATATCAGGAGAAGAAATAACATACTTACTAGTAAACGGTCCTGATTCTAATCCTAACAATGATTTATATGAGCTCACAGTCACTGGATCTCCATCAAATTTATATATAGCTAATGGTTTAACTTTTATATCTTCCCTCTCATACGAGATTTCAGATTGCGGCAATGAGTTTGTCGGTGGATGTACAGATAACAATGCAGATAATTTTAACCTTAATGCCACATTTAATGATGGCTCATGTATTTATTATGGTTGCACTGACGATATTGCTAACAACTATGATATTAATGCAAACTTTGATGATGGTTCATGTGATTATCAATTTATATCTAATTGTAATTTACCTTCAGAATGGTCTGGGAATACTGGTTCAAATATGACATTAATGTTAACTTCATCTTTCATGGAAGGATTACCGGAGGTAAGTGAAGATGCATATATAGTTGCACTGTCATCTAATTCTCAATTAGTTATTGGTTCCTCAAGTATTTATGGTGAGTCACAATTAGCTTTTCCAGTTTGGGGAGATGATTCAACAACAGATGATGTTGATGGAGCAATAGATAATGAGATGATTAATTTACAACTTGTAGATGGTATAGCATTATATGATTTGATGCCTGAGTATTCTAGTTCAAATGTTTATGTATCTCAAGGTATTTTAGTTGCTACAGGTGTAAATTATGATTTAGCATGCTCAACTTCATCAGGTTGTACTGATGAAAATGCGGAAAATTATCTTCCAGGGGCAATTGAGGATGATGGATCTTGCAATTATATTGAGGGCTGTACTGATGAGGCTGCTTACAATTATAATTCAGATGCGACATTAGACAATGGCAGTTGTTATTATGACTTATCTTGTGATGGTCAATTAGTTGAATTTACACTACTAGCAGGAGGAAGCTCACCAAATGGTATATATTATAGTATTTGGAATGCTGATATACAAGAATTTTTTGCTCAGGTTGAGGTAGGTTCAATAACAGAATTTGGTGCAATCAATTTTGAATATTGCCTTCCATCTGGTAATTATTTTATTAATTTTGGAAATACTTCCGGAGGTCTTGGAGGAGGATCAATATATATATCGTCAGGTTGTGGAGGTAATCAAAGTTTAATATTATCAGAATCTAACTTAATAACTAACGGTTCTTGGGATTTTGAAGTTGGAAATTGTAATCTTCCAAATTATGGTTGTACAGACTCTAATTATACCGAATTTGACCCTCAAGCTCAAATTGACGATGGTTCATGTCTAATTCCCATTGCTTTTGGATGTACTAATCCAGATTATATAGAGTTTGACCCTGAAGCCCAGATAGATGATGGTTCATGTTTGAATTTAAATAATGTAGTAGGGTGTACTGATTCAGATTATGTTGAATACAACCCAATGGCTACAATTTCCGATCAAAATTTATGTATAAACCAAATTTCTTTATCAGGTTGTACTGATTTTAATTATTTAGAGTTTACTCCTAACGCTACAATCGACGACGGTTCTTGTCAAAATTTGTTACCTTTATCTAACTGCAATTTACCACAACAATGGTCTGGGAATACTGGAAATAATATGACAGTTTTCTTTTCATCTTCTGTATTACAATCTTTACCTGAATTATCTTTTGGCGCCTATATAGTAGCAATTTCATCATCATCTGGATTAGTTGTTGGTTCAGTCGACGTTTTTGCTGTTGATCAAGCTCAGATGACAATTTGGGGAGATGATTCAACAACTGAAGAACTTGATGGAGCAATTTCTGGTGAAGAAGTTAACTATAAATTAATCAATGGTCCTGATCTTATTTCAGATAATGACCTTTATAATTTATTTGTCGAATCTGTTTCATCTAATACTTACACTGCAAATGGTTTAGTACTTGTTAGTTCATTAACTTTTGATCTAGTTGATTGTGGTAATGAATATATTTTAGGTTGCACTGATAATGATGCAGATAATTATAATTCTGAAGCTAATGTTAATGATGGTTCATGTATTTTCAGTGGATGTACTAACTTATCAGCATCTAATTTTAATCCATATGCTTCTATTGACGATGGCTCATGTTTATTTGCTGGTTGTATAGATCCAATTGCTATTAACCATAATCCTGAATCAGATTTTGATGATGGATCTTGTGAATATGAGGGATGTACAGATGAAAATGCCGTAAATTTCAATATTCAGGCAACATTAGATAACGGTACCTGTTTTTACGGTGATTTTTGCGATTTACCACCATATTTAACTACATCAGAACTTAACACGGGATCAAATATGACTATACTTTTTCAATCTTCAGCTTTTGAAAATGGAGATTCTATCGAGTTTATAAGTAATGAAAATCCATATTTTGTCGCAATTGCTGAGAGTAGTGGATTAGTTGTAGGATCTGAATATCTTCCTTTGGATGGTGAGCAAGCAGCAATAGCAGTATGGGGAGATGATCCGACAACGGATGAAATCGATGGTGCGATTAGTGGAGAAAATATCATCCTACAATTAGTAGCAGGTTTTGAACTTTATAATTTAGTTATCAATAATCATGAAATTTCATATACTACCAATACTTTTTATGTTCCTTCCTCAATAACAGTTGAATTAGTTTGTCCAGAACAAATTTTTGGATGTGTTGATTCTAGTGCAGTTAATTTTAATATAAATGCAACATTTGATGATCAGTCATGTATTTATATTTCTTCAGACTGTAATTTACCTTCAGAATGGTCTGGGAATACTGGTTCAAATATGACATTAATGTTAACTTCATCTTTCATGGAAGGATTACCGGAGGTAAGTGAAGATGCATATATAGTTGCACTGTCATCTAATTCTCAATTAGTTATTGGTTCCTCAAGTATTTATGGTGAGTCACAATTAGCTTTTCCAGTTTGGGGAGATGATTCAACAACAGATGATGTTGATGGAGCAATAGATAATGAGATGATTAATTTACAACTTGTAGATGGTATAGCATTATATGATTTGATGCCTGAGTATTCTAGTTCAAATGTTTATGTATCTCAAGGTATTTTAGTTGCTACAGGTGTAAATTATGATTTAGCATGCTCAACTTCATCAGGTTGTACTGATGAAAATGCGGAAAATTATCTTCCAGGGGCAATTGAGGATGATGGATCTTGTATATTTTATGGTTGTACAGATTCTCTCGCATATAATTTTGATATTAATGCTAATTTTGATAATGGTATATGTTATTATCCAATATTGGGTTGTACCAATATCGGAGCTGAAAATTATAATCCTGATGCACAAGAAGACGATGGTTCTTGTTATTTCTTTATGGATTGTCATGGTCAATATGTTGATATTTCTATTAATACAGTTTTTTGGTCTACTCAAATTGGCTTTGAATTAGTTAACGAAGATAGTGGTGAAATTATTGATGAATTATCATTTGGTTCTTTAGATGACCAGTCAAGTTATTCATTTGAATATTGTCTTGAGGAAGGAAATTATTCCTTCACAGCTTTAGATCAAAATAATGATGGATGGACGGGTGGAGGATCATTTGATATTGAACTTGGTTGTGGAGATAATTTTAATTCTATTTTCAGTAATCCCCCAGTCCAGGTAATAACAGGATTTACGCCATATACTGTTGATTTTGAAATTATCCCATGTAACAACGTTTTACTTGGTTGTACAGATTCAAATTATGCACAGTTTAATCCTAATGCTCAAATTGATGACGGATCATGTCAAACTTTATTGATATATGGATGTACTGATGACAACTATTATGAATTTAATCCTGATGCTAATATTGATGACGGATCTTGTGGGGAATTAGTTAATATATTTGGTTGTACTAATCCAAACTATGAAGAATATAATCCTTCAGCGAATATTGATGATGGAAGTTTCTGTTTAACTCTAATAATTCAAGGTTGTACAGAACCTAATTCAGTTAATTATAATGCAAATGCAACATTAGATGATGGATCTTGTATTTATCCAACATCTTTTTGTAGTCTACCATCCCAATGGAACGGAAATACTGGATCAAATATGACAATTTTTATACCAAATTCAGTTATTTCTGATCTTCCTCCATTAGTTGATGGAGCATACATTGTTGCTATTTCATCCTCTGGTTTAGTAGTTGGTTCAACAAACATTTATAATATTTCTCAGACTCAGTTGACAATTTGGGGAGATGATGCTACAACTGTTGATATTGATGGTGCTCTATCAGGTGATAATTTATATTTTCAATTGGTCAATGGATCTGATTATAATTTAGATAATGATTTATATGATTTAGAATTCACATTAAATGGGGCTTCTCAATATATTTCAAATCTTGTATTATTTGTATCAAATGTTCAATCAAATTATATTGACTGTTCAATAACTGGATGTACTGATTCTAATTTCCTAGAATATAATCCTTTAGCCTATTCATCTGACGGTAGTTGTTTAACATTAGCGGTTCCAGGATGTATTGATATTAATTATTTAGAATTTGATATTAATGCAAATTTAGATGATGGTTCATGTCAATCATTAATTGTTTATGGTTGTACAAATCAAAATTACCTTGAATACAATCCAGAAGCTAATACAAATAATGGCTCATGTTTAAATCTTGCAATTTATGGTTGTACTTCACCAAATTCTTTAAATTACAACATCAATGCTAATATAGATGACGGATCTTGCATTACAATAGTAAATGGTTGTACAGATCTTAATTCTCTAAATTATGATCCAAATGCTAATTTAGATAATGGCTCTTGTATTGCTATAATAAATGGATGTACAGATCCAGAGGCATTTAATTTTGATATAAATTCAAATGTAGATGATGGCTCTTGTATATCTGTAATAGCTGGGTGTTTAAATCCTGCATCTTTAAATTATGATCCAAATGCAAATACAAGTGATGGGTCGTGTATAACAATTATTTATGGGTGTACAGTTATAAATTCAATTAATTATGATCCAAATGCAAATTTAGATAATGGAACTTGTATTCAGGAGATACTAGGTTGTACCAATCCATCAGCGTTTAATTATAGTGAGGATGCAAATGTAGATGACGGCTCATGTCAGCCATTTAATTATGGATGTACCGAGTCTTTAGCTTTAAATTATGATCCAAATGCAAATATAGATGATGGATCATGTGTAGAATTAATTTATGGTTGTACAAATTCTGAGGCATTTAATTATGATTCAATTGCAAATACAAATGATTTTAGTTGTATTTCAATTTTATATGGATGTACTGAGTCATCAGCTTTAAATTTCAATCCAAATGCAAACATAGATGACGGATCATGTATAGCTGTTAATTATGGTTGTACCAATCCATCAGCTTTTAATTATGATTCACTTGCAAATACAAA
>CACDER010000023.1 GCA_902551855.1 uncultured Cryomorphaceae bacterium
TATTCATAATTTTTTTTTAAACCCCATCTAAATCCATCAATATATGCTGTCCCCAAACCTAACTTAGCATTTCTTTTTAGTAAATATATTCTCTTATTTTTTTTTTGAAGAGATAGAATAATTCCCTGAGTTCCATCAGGAGAAGCATCATCAACAATCAAAATATCATATTTTTTTTCTAAGCTACTGATTCTTGAAATTATTTTTTCTATATTTTCTCGTTCGTTGTATGTTGGAATTATTACTAAACTATCTGACATATAACAAATTTAAACTAATTTTAATAAGTTGCATTATGTAGCAATAAATTATTTAATTAAATAATTTCTTTTTTTAAATTTGCCTCAATTATAATTAAAATGAAAAAAATGAAAAAATATTTATTAGCTCTAAGTTTATTTATTTCTCAAATTTTAACTGCACAAGATTGTTCTGATTTATTTATTTCTGAATATGTGGAGGGTTGGGGAAATAATAAAGTTATTGAATTATTTAATCCAACGATGAATCCTATTGATTTAAGTAATTATGTTTTATCAAGATGGTCTAATGGATCTACTTCTCCAACTCCTGTCAATCTATCTGGAACAATAATGCCTAATGATGCTTTTGTAATTTGTATTGACAAAAGAGACCCGAATGGATCAGGATTTGAAGCTCCTATTTGGAACGGATGGTATATTTTTACAGATAGTATAACTAACATGTTAGACAGTATTTATACTGAAGAAGAAGATCTTTTATCTAAAGTAGATCTTTTCATATGTCCAAGCTACGATTGTGCTATGTATTTCAATGGCAATGATGCTGTTACTCTTGAAACAGTTTCTGGAGATTTTATTGATATTTTTGGAAAAATTGGAGAAGATCCAGGTATTGGCTGGTCTGACGGAACTGGAGCTATCTGGACTCAAGACCATACTTTAATTCGAAAAAACTCTGTAAAATCTGGATTTACATATGATCCAGGTCAACCTTATACATTTGATCCAAGTCTTGAATGGGACTCACTACCTGCTAATACTTTTGTTAATCTTGGTTTCCATGATTGTAATTGTGACAACTACATTGAAGTATCTGGATGTACTGATATTTATGCATCTAATTACGATTCGTTAGCCACTTTAGACGATGGATCCTGCGAGTATATGAATGTAAATATCAATAAGTCAATTGATTTTTCAATTTATCCAAACCCCTCAAATCAAATTTTAAATATTATTTTTAATGAAAATCAAAATGATTTTAAAGTAAAAGTGATAAGTACAATAGGTAGAGTTCTATTTGAAAGGAAATTTGGATCTGTGGGATTAAATAAAGTTCAAATAAATTTAATGGATATTGATCCAGGATCATATTTTGTTGTTATTGAAAGTAATTTCAAAAATTATATTAAAATGATAAGTATTACTCAATAAACTTTTAAATGAATAAGTATATAGTATTTGTTTTTACTTTTTTAATTTGTAAAAATTTAAATGCTCAAAATATAATTTCAGGATATATTTACGATTTAGATTCTAAAGAATCTTTAATTGGGGCTAATGTTATAGTTAATGAAAAAAAGATTGGAACTGTAACTAATTATAACGGTTTTTTTAAATTAAACCTTCCTAGTGGGATATTTAATCTTACTATTTCTTACGTTGGGTACAAAGCTGTAAATAAGAGAATTGAAGTCAGAGAATCTAAATCAATTGATTTTTTTCTAGAAACTGAAATTTTAAACGAAATTTTTTTGATTTCAGACTTTGCCAGAAGTAGAGAAACCCCAGTTGCATTTTCTAATATTTCACCAAAACAAATTGAAGAAGAATTAGCAAATCAGGATATTCCTCTTATCCTAAATAATACTCCAGGAGTTTACGCAACTCAAAGTGGGGGTGGAGATGGAGATGCAAGAATATCTATTAGAGGTTTCAATCAAAGAAATATTGCAGTTTTAATAGATGGAGTCCCAGTCAATGATATGGAAAATGGTTGGGTATATTGGTCTAATTGGTTTGGACTCGATATTATGACAAAAACCATTCAGGTTCAAAGAGGTCTGGGGGCATCTAAACTTGCAATTCCTGCTGTTGGTGGAACTTTAAATATTTTAACTAAAGGAGTTGATAATGTTAAAAAAACTATCTTTTCAGAGAATATTGGTAATAATGGATTATTAAGAACTACCATAGGGCACAATAGTGGGAAATTAAAAAATGGTTGGGGGTACTCAATTGCAGGATCATACAAAAGAGGTAATGGATGGGTCGATCAAACATGGACTGAAGGATTTTTTTATTACCTAAAACTTGAAAAAAAAATAAAAAACCATAAAATTTCACTTTCTGCGTTTGGCGCACCTCAGCAACATGGTCAAAGATCTTACAAGAAAGAAATAGTTTTATATGATAAATCTTATGCTGCAGAGTTAGGAATAGATACTACAAATGTCATTGGTGATTTTGGGCTGAGATATAATGAACACTGGGGGAAATTAAATAGATACACCGTGATTTTTGATGAAAATGATAACCCAATTGATACTTTATTTAGAGAAAATGAAAAAATAAATTCTAAAAAAAATTATTATCACAAGCCTCAAATAAGTTTAAATCATTTTTGGAGTAAATCTGATAAGTTGATTATTTCAAATGTAATTTATGCATCTTTTGGCTCTGGAGGTGGAACTGGAATTACTCCAAGTGTAACTCAAGAATCAGGAGGTTTTGATCAAAATAGACAAATAAATTTTCAATCTATTTTTGATAATAATTCTGGTAATACTAGACATCCTTTTTTTGGAGACTTTTCAATAGACCCACTTTATAGTCTAACAGAGCATAAATCAACTCAAATTCTAAGAAGTTCTATTAATAACCATAAATGGTTTGGATTATTAACTACTTACAATTACGAATTTAATGAAAACTATACATTATCAGGAGGAATAGATTTAAGAAAATATACAGGAGAGCATTACAGAGAAGTTTATGATCTATTAGGAGGAGATTATTTTGTTAGTAATGAAATTGCTGCGGTAGATAGTAATAATATTTTAAGAAAAGGAGATAAATTTGCATATCACAATGATGGTTTAGTTAAATGGGGGGGGGTATTCCAACAAGTTGAGTTTGATAATACGAATTGGTCAGCTTTTGCAAGTTTCTCACTTTCATCTTCTGGATATAAAAGAATTGATTACTTTAAACCCTTAGATCTTGTTCTAGAGGACACAACTTTTAATCAGATATTATCAATTGGTGACACATTTACATATAATAATGATAGCTATACTACTGAATCAAAAGAGGCAAGATTTGCTCAAACTGACTGGAAATGGATTCCAGCTTTTACATTTAAGTATGGATTCAATTATAACATCAATGAGTTTCATAATTTTTTTATGAATTCTGGTTTTCTAACAAAAGCTCCTAGATTCAACAATGTTTACGACTTTGATAATAGTCTATTTGAAAACATTAAAAATGAACAAATTGCTGCTATTGAACTTGGTCACAGTTATCACAGTGATAAATTTACTACTAATTTAAACCTTTATAATACCCAGTGGAAAAACAGACCTCAATCAGGAAGTACTATTTTAGATGGAGATTTTGTCAATTACAACATAAATGGAATTGATGCCCTTCATCAGGGAATTGAATTTGACTTTGTTATGAGATTTTCAAAAAAATATGAACTGGAATTTTTAAGCTCAATTGGAAATTGGAAATGGACATCTGGAGATAGCATTAGAAGTTATGATCAAAATAATAATTTATTAGCTGTAGATTATTTTGATGCAACTGGTGTTCATGTAGGGGACGCTGCTCAATTACAAATTGGTTCTAGTTTTAAATTTAAACCAAATAAAAATTCATATTTAAAATTGAGATTTATGAGATTTGCAAACCACTATTCGGATTTTAATCCATTTGATTTAAAAGGGGAAAATGCAGGGCGTGATTCATGGAAAACTCCTGCATATGCTCTCTTTGACCTCCATGCTGGATATTCGTTAAAAATCAAGAGAACTTTAATAGATTTTAAATTTAATATACTAAATTTACTAAATACAATTTATATAACCGATGCATTAAATAATGATGCCTACATACCTGGAAATGAATTTAACTTTGATGCAAGTTCTGCATCAGTCTTCTTTGGAATGGGTAGAAGGTTTTCAACTTCAATAAAAATTTCTTTTTAACATGAAAAAACATTTATTATTATTATACTTTATTACATTAAATTCAATTTTTGTAAATTCCCAAAATTCTAATTACTACGAAAATTCTCAAAATTTAGTTGGTGAAGATCTTAAGGAATCTCTTCATAATTTAATTAAAAATCATAATGAGTTTTCTTACAGTTCTACCAAACAAATTTTAAAGTTAAGTGATGAAGATCCCGCTAATTCATCAAATATAATACTCATTTATAAAGGAAATTCAATTAATAAAGATGAATTTGCATCTAACATGGAGCCAAACTTTTGGAATAGAGAACATGTTTGGGTTAAATCACAAGGAGGATTCAATGGTGATGAAACATTCGGGAATAAAGGTGCTTACAGCGATGCCCATAATCTAAAACCTTGTGATGCAACAATCAATTCAGATAGACATACCAAAGATTTTGATAATGGAGGAGTTCCAAACCCTGAAGCAGTAAATTGTAATTTTACTAGTACAACTTGGGAACCAAGAGATGAAGTTAAAGGAGATGTTGCTAGAATTATTTTTTATATGGATGTTAGATATAACGGGGATGAAGGAGAACCAAATTTGTCGGTGGTAGACTATATTAATAACTCATCTACTCCTTTCCATGGAAAACTTTCAACTCTACTTGAATGGAATGAAATTGACCCTGTTGATGCATTTGAAAGAAGAAGGAATCAAGTAATTTTTAATTGGCAACAAAATAGAAACCCGTTTGTTGACTATCCTGATTTTGCAAATTTAATTTGGGGGAACTCCACACCCAATCCTTTGGGATTTAATGAAGTAAATTTAGAATATTCCAATCCAAGTGAACTGCAAAACCAAAGCATTTCAGTAAATATCTCTAATTCTTTTATTACTCCAATTGATCAAGTTGAACTCAGATATGCTACATCATGGTTCGACATTTATAATGATAATGGAATTATTGAAGAATACAATTCTTTAATGACTTTAAATAGTGAAACAGGTTTTTATGAAGGTAATATTCCTAGTTTCTCAGAAGGAACAGATGTGAAATATACTATCACAATAAGATTAGATAGCTTTAATAATACTTTCTATGGAAACTATAAAGTTGCCTTAAATCCATTTGAAGGAGAGTTAATATCTATACAAAATGTTCAGGGAAATTCAGATTACTCCCCATATGAGAATGAGACAATATCTACAAAAGGAGTTGTAACAGCAGTTATTGGAGATGACTTCTATATCCAAGATGGTACTTCTCCAAGAAGTGGTATATATGTTTATACTTCTCCCGTAATTCCCTCTTTGGGTGACAGCGTAATAGTAACTGGAGAAGTTTCAGAATTCCAATGGGAAGATCCAACTGATGAAAAAATGACTGAATTAGCTTATCCAGATGCTGTATATATCCTTAATTCAAATAATCCAATTCCTGAACCTGTTGATATAGAAACTGGTAATCTGAATTCGGAGGATTATGAGGGAATGCTCGTAAAAGTTAATAATGTTACTGTAACTTATGCAACTTTCAACTTTGAGGACTATGGACAATGGAAAGTTGATGATGGTTCTGGTCAATGTAATATTCACAACACGATTGAAGGATATGAATACCCTGCTGTAGTAGGTGAATACTTATCTTCAATAACTGGGGTTAGTAACTATTTATTTGGTGAGTGGAAAATTGATTTACGAATGCCTGACGATGTTGATGGTGCTCCGGATACTTTTGCCCCATCAATAGTTAGTTGCGAAGTAATAAACGAAAGTTCAATTAACTTAATTTTTAATGAAGATTTAGATGAAACTTCTGCTGAAAACATTGAAAATTATTCAATTAATAATAATGTAATAATTAATTCTGCTAATCAAAATCTTTTTCAAAAATCCAGAGTAGTTTTAAACGTTTCAAATTTATTAACAGGTAATTACGTTCTAACAATATCTAATGTTGAAGACTTACTTGGCAATTTTATCATAAATGAAACAATTTCTTTTGACTTCATTGAACTTAATGATCAAATATTGGGGTGTACAGATATAAATGCATTAAATTTTAATGAATTAGCTAATATTGACGATGGCTCATGCGAATATAATTCAAATCCTATTTTTGAAAAATCATTATTTTTCTCAGAATATGCTGAAGGGAGTTCTTATAATAAATATCTTGAAATATATAATCCTACCAATGAGAAAATTAGTTTAGATAATTATGGATTCCCTAGCTGTGCAAATGATCCAACTGATCAAATTTCAATTGGGCCTCATGAATACTGGAATAATTTCCCACAAGGAGCAGAAATAGAATCTCAAGGAGTTTACATTATAGCTCATCCTCAAGCTGATGACTACATATATTATTTAGCTGACCATTTTCATCAATATTTAAGTAATGGGAATGATGGATATGCACTAGTTTATGGGACCGAAGAAAATTATGAAATTATTGATAAAATTGGTGATTGGGTTGAAGATCCAGGAAATGGTTGGGATGTTGCTGGAGTTAGTGATGCTACTATGGATCATACTTTAATTAGAAAATGTGAAATTAGTAGTGGTAATTCAGATTGGAATTCATCAGCTGGTACTAATGCAGAAAATTCTGAGTGGATTGTTAATAATAACGAAGATTGGTCAAATCTAGGAATACATAATATTTGTTATGATCAAATCATTTTTGGTTGTACTAATGAAAATTCAATAAATTATAATCCTAATGCAACTTTAGATGATGGAAGTTGTATTGATCCAATATTTGGATGTATGGATTCTACTTACCAAGAATATGATCCTATGGCAAATGTAAATAGTCCAGATGATTGTTTAAATCTCATAGGAATCCATAAAATAAATTTTAATGAAAGCTTTAAACTTTTTCCAAATCCTAGCAATCAATTAATTAATATAGTTGCTAATAACAACTTTAAAAAAATTAATATTAGTATTACAAATAATATTGGGATGTTAGTATCAAAAATTGAATTCGGAAATTTGAAACAAAATGACAAAATTCAAATTGATGTATCTGAACTCAAATCTGGCTTTTATCATATAATTTTAAATTCACGAGAATTAAATGTGAGTACCTACTTTGTGAAAAACTAATTTTTATTTAGAAGATCAATCTGATTTTTAATTTCAAAGTCATCAATTTTTCTAAACAATAAAATTGATTTGGAAATTTTTGAACCTTCATCTAAAATTTTTACAGATTTTGAATCACTCCAAAAAGTTTTTTTTAATCCTAAAATTGATTTTAATTTTTCAGAGGTAAAAGGCAAAAAAGGCTCAGAAACTATTGCCAAAACTGAACAAATATGAAGTGAAATATTTAATATTGTCTTAGTTCTAATTAGATTTACTTTTATTTCTTTCCATGGCTCTTCTTCAGCTAAATATTTATTTCCTAACCTAGGAATATTAATTAATTCAGTTATAGCCTCTTTAAATTTGAACTTTTCAATATGTTCCTCAATTCTCAATACTAGTTTATTGAGCTCATTTAAAGATTTTTTATCATTTTTAGTTATTGAAATGTCTCTTTCTGGGACAATTCCTCCAAAATAATTATTTACAAGAGATACAACCCTATTTATAAAATTACCATATATTGAAACTAATTCAGAATTGTTTCTTATTTGAAAATCTTTCCATGTAAAATCATTATCTTTTGTTTGAGGTGCAGTTATGCAGAGAACGTATCTTAAAACATCTTGCATATCTTTGAAATCAAGTAAATACTTATCTAACCAAACTGCCCAATTCCTTGATGTAGAAATTTTTGCTCCTTCTAAATTTAAAAATTCATTAGCAGGAATATTATTAGGTAAGATGAATTCTCCGTGAGCCTCCAACATTACTGGAAAAATAATGCAGTGAAAAACAATATTATCTTTACCAATAAAATGAATTAATTTTGTTTGAGATGACTTCCAATATGGCTCCCAATCTTTATTTGATTTTTCTGCCCATTTTTTAGTTGCAGATATATATCCAATTGGTGCATCAAACCATACATATAAAACCTTGTTTTTAGATTTATCGATTGGCAAATTTACACCCCAATCTAGATCCCTTGTTACAGCTCTTGGTTTTAAGCCTTCATTTAACCATGAATTACATTGACCGAATACATTGGGCCTCCACTCTAATTTTTTTTTTGATATCCAACTTTTTAAAGTTGATTGATATTTATCTAATGGTAAATACCAGTGAGTTGTTTTTTTAAGTATTGGAGAATTTCCACTTAATTTAGATTTTGGATTAATTAAATCTTTAGGAGATAAGGTAGAACCACATTTTTCACATTGATCTCCATAAGCCTCTTTATTACCACAATACGGACATTCACCTTGGATATATCTATCTGCTAAAAATTGTTGTTCATATTCATCATAATATTGCAAACTCTCTTTTTTATAAAGAATTTTTTTATTGAGTAATTTTAAAAAAAAATCTGAAGCCGTTCTATGATGTAGTTTATCTGATGTTCTGTAATATATATCAAAACTTATCCCAAAGTCTTTGAATATTTTATCTATTAAATTATGATATTTATCAACAATTTTTTGTGGGTGAACTCCTTCTTTTTTTGCTGATATTTTAATTGGAACTCCATGCTCATCTGAACCGCAGAGAAATAAAACATCTTTTTTATTGAGCCTTAAATATCTTGCATAAATATCACTTGGTAAATACACACCTGATAAATGGCCTATATGAATTGGGCCATTGGTATATGGTAAAGCGGCAGTTATAGTATATCTTTTATATTTTTTACTCATCAATTTAGTTATACTTATGCAAAGTAAACAAACTTTAATTGAAAACTTAAATTATTATTTAAATTTACTTTATTTAGCATAATTAGTATATTTTTATTTAAAAGTTAGATTAATGCAACTATCAAAAAAAATATCTTTAAAAAAAAATGATAAAGTCATTTTTATTTCTACAGCTAAATATTCCAGAAAAGAAGAATTATCTTTTTCCGTTAAACTATTGGAATCATGGGGATTAAATGTAGATTTTGGAAAAAACTTATACAAAAGGAATCATATTTTTTCTGGATCAATAGATGAAAGATTGAGTGACATTCAATATGCATTGGATAATAATGAATATAAAGCAATTTTTTTTACAAGGGGCGGTTATGGATCAATACAAATTTTAGACTTAATTAACTGGATTAAATTTTCTAACCATCCAAAACTTATGATTGGATTCAGCGATATTACAATTTTTCATTCACATATAATTAATAATTTTAATATTGAAACTATTCATTCAAATATGCCATATTTTTATATAAATTCAAGTAAAAAAAGTATTAAGAATCTCAAAAATATATTATTTGGTAATGCTATCTCCTATAAGTTCAAATCCACAAAAAAAAATAAGTTTGGTGAATGTGGAGGCAAAATAATTGGTGGGAATCTTTCAATATTATGTTCACTTTTAGGTTCAACTAGTCAAATTAACACAAAAAATAATATTCTATTTATTGAAGATGTAGACGAATACTATTATCAAATTGAAAGAATGATATATACTTTAAAGCGAGCAGGTTTTTTTGATAATTTAAAAGGACTAGTAGTTGGAAAATTTAAAAAAATAAAAGATAATAAGATTAAATTTGGAAAAAAATTACATGATATCATACTTGACTTAACTCATGAATATTCATTTCCCATTGCATTTGATCTTCCAATTGGCCATTTATTTAATAATAACCCTATTATTTTTAACACAAAGATTAAATTAATAGTGAATGAGAATTTTGTAATTATCAAATAATTTACACAATATATAACTTAATTTGATGATTAAAATTAAACAATTTAGTAATTTTGAAATAAAAATATGTTCAGAACTCATAACTGCGGGGAATTAAATATTTCTCATATTGATCAAAATATTCAACTTTCAGGTTGGATTCAAAAATCTAGAGATTTAGGAGGATTAACTTTCATTGATTTAAGAGACAGATACGGTATAACTCAACTTATATTCAATATTGAAAAAGATGAAAACTTATGTCTTAAGGCAAGAAAGTTAGGAAGAGAATGTGTTATTCACATTGAAGGAATTGTTGTTGAAAGAAGTTCAAAAAATAAAAATATTAAGACTGGTGAAATAGAAATTAATGTCTTAAAACTAAATATTTTAAATCTCTCTAAATCTCCTCCATTCACAATTGAAAATAATACAGATGGTGGAGATGATCTGAGAATGAAATTTAGATATTTAGATTTGAGAAGACCCATATCAAAAAATAAGATTATTTTCAGATCAAAAATTGTACAAGAAATAAGAAAATTTCTTAATTCAAATGAATTTATTGAAATTGAAACTCCAGTTCTAATTAAATCAACACCAGAAGGTGCAAGAGATTTTATTGTCCCTAGTCGAATGAATGAAGGTCAGTTTTACGCTTTACCTCAATCACCTCAAACATTTAAACAACTTTTAATGGTTTCAGGATTTGATAAATATTTTCAAATTGTAAAATGTTTCCGAGATGAAGATCTTAGAGCAGACAGACAACCTGAATTTACCCAAATAGACTGTGAAATGTCATTTGTCACTCAAGATGAAATTTTAAATAAATTCGAAAATTTAATTAAGTATTTATTTGACTCAATTTTGAATGTGAAATTAAATGACTTTCCAAGAATGTCATATGGGGATGCAATGAAAAATTATGGAAATGATAAACCTGATATTAGATTTGACATGAAACTTCATGAAATAAATAATTTAACGAAAAATAAAGGTTTCAAGATTTTTGATAATTCTGAACTAATATTAGGTATAAATGCTAATGATTGTTCCAATTACTCTAGGAAAAGTCTTGATGAAATTACTAATTGGGTAAAAAGACCTCAAATTGGAGCTTCCGGATTGATATATATTAAATTCAATACTGATAAATCTATTAAATCCTCAATTGACAAATTTTTTAATACTTCAGAATTAAAAAAAATATTGGACTATTTTAAGGCTAAACCAGGAGACTTAATTCTTATTTTAAGTGGGATGAAAAATAAAGTAAGAAAACAAATGAGTGAGCTACGTATAATGATGGCAAATAAAATGGGATTAATTAAAAAAAATGAATTTGCACCGTTATGGATCATAGATTTCCCTTTACTTGAATGGGATGACGAATCAAATAGATTTCATGCAATGCATCATCCTTTTACTTCTCCAAAACAAAATCATATTGATATTCTATCACAGAATCCTGAAAAGGTTTTAGCAAATGCTTACGATTTAGTTTTGAATGGAAATGAAATTGGAGGAGGATCAATAAGAATTCACGATATGAATTTACAAAAACTTCTTTTCAAACTTCTAGGATTCAGTGAGAAGGAAGCTCAAAACCAATTTGGTTTCTTGATGAATGCCTTTGAATATGGAGCCCCTCCTCATGGAGGAATTGCTCTGGGTTTAGACAGGCTTTGTGCACTATTGGATGGTAATGAATCAATTAGAGATTATATTGCATTCCCAAAAAATAACTCAGGAAGAGATATCATGATTGATGCTCCATCTCATATTGATAATAGTCAACTTTCTGAATTAAACTTGAAGTTAGATATTTAATACATTAAAATACTTTTTAATTTGAATTCAAATAAACATAAATTTTATAGTATTGGAATCTCACATTGGGAAACTCCAATTGAAATAAGAGAAAAATATAGTTTAACTAATTATGAAATAGTTAATATATTTAATAAAGCTAAAAAGTTAAACATTGACAGTTTAATAATCATCAGTACATGCAACAGAACACAATTTTTTTCTTTCACAAATAATATTGAAAAAATAAGATCACTATTTACAGAAAATACAAAATCCCAGGAAAAAAAATTTGAAAAATTTCATTTTGAAATTTCAAATAATGAAGCGATTGAGCAAATTTTTAATCTTTGTTGTGGTCTTGACTCGATGATTTTGGGGGATATGCAAATTTCCAATCAAGTTAAAGAAGCATTAATTTTATCATCTAAAAATAACTTAGTTGACCCCAGAACACATAGGCTTATGCAATATGTTTTTCAAGCTCACAAGAATGTATTTAATGATACTAATATAAGTAAAGGAGCTGCTTCGATATCCCATGCAACAGTGTTGTTCATTAAAAGTAAATTTAAAACACTTAAAAACTTAAAAATTTTACTTTTTGGTATTGGTCAAATAGGGAAAATAACTTTGAAAAATATTTCCAATCATGATTGTAAAGAACTAGTAATAATTAACAGGTCAAAGTCTAAAATTAAAAATTTGAATTTAAAATCTAAATTTAGAATTGCTGATTTAAAAAATCTTAAAAGTGAAATTAACAATTGTGATATTTTAATTGTAGCAACTAATTCAGATAAATATACTGTAGATAAAATTCATGTAAATGATACAACAAAAAATACTTTATTCATCGATTTATCCGTTCCAAGAAATATAAATCCAGAAATTTCTAAAATATCTAATATTGAATTAGTTGATTTAGATAGCTTACAAAATATTCAAGATGAAACTTTATCAAAAAGAAAATTAAGTGTTCCTAAAGCAAGAACTATAATTAATTTATATATTAATGAATTTTATGATTGGGAAAAAATGCGAAACCTTTCGCCAACAATTAAAGCTCTTCAGGAAAAACTTCACGAAATGAGATTAAAAGAGCTTGAAGAACAAAAATTTAGATTAACCAAAAAAGAATTTGAAAAAGCTGAAATTTTATCTAAAAGTGTTGTCAATAAAATAAATAACCTAATTACTGAATACATGAAAACAGAATACAGAAGTTCTGATAAAATTTTAAAAATAATTGAACAAATGTTTAAGATAAGTCAATGATAAGAATTGGAACTAGAAAAAGTAAACTTGCCATTTGGCAGGCCAATATGATTAAAAAAAAATTTGATCACCTAAATTTAAAGTCAGATTTAGTTTTAATAGATTCCCAAGGAGATAAAATTTTAGATAAGCCGATTAAACTAATTGGTGGAAAAGGTCTTTTCACTAAGGAATTAGATAAAGCTCTTTTAAAAAATGAAATTGATATTGCAGTTCATTCATACAAAGATGTTCCAACCGAAATAAATGAGAATATAACTGTTTGCTCAGTAATGAAAAGAGGTAATCCCTACGATGCGTTAGTTTATAAATCAAAAAATAATAAAGTAGATTTTAAAGAATTCAAAGGAGTTGCTACGGGATCTTCAAGACGAAAAGCACAATGGCTATATAGATTTAATAATCATAAAATATTCCCATTAAGGGGAAATGTTGATACTAGAGTTAAAAAACTGAATTTAAATAGCTGGGACGGAGCTATTTTTGCTGCAGCTGGAATTGAGAGGCTTAATTTCAGTAATTTGAACTACAAAATTTTAAATTGGATGACACCTTGTCCAGCTCAGGGCTCTATTGCAATAATGTGTAACCGTAATAATTCAAATATTATCTCTATATGCCAAAAATTTAACGATGAAGAGACTATGATATGTAACACAATAGAAAGAGATTTTCTCAAAAATTTGAACGGAGGATGTTCATCTCCAATTGGTGGATTAGCGAAAATAAAAAAAAATACAATAGAGTTTAATGGCGAAGTTCTTGATGAATTTGGCCAAAAAAAAATGTCAATAAATCTTAAAGCTAAATATGATAAATATTCTAGTTTAGGAGTTGATGCATCAAAAAAGTTAATAAATCAAGGAGTTATGAGTTTAATTACTAAGAAATGATTGAAAAAAATCAAATATGGATAACAAAAAAAATTAATGATACACAAAGAAAATTTGTTGAAGACCTTAATTTAAGTATAATAGAAGCACCTTTAATTGAAATAAAATATTTAGATTTTCCAAATGACATTCTTCAATTTGATGGGTGGATATTTACAAGTCAAAATGCTTTAAAAAATTTAAAAAATTTAGACTTTCAGGGTAAAATTTATGTTTTTGGTCAAAAATCTGAAAATATTTTAAAAAAAAAAGGATATAAAAATTATACACTGTCAAAAAAAAATATATTAGATTTAGGAAATAAAATATTAAACGATAAATGTAAAAACTTGCTTTACCTTTGCGGTAATTTAAGACTTGATATTTTAAGCAACATTTTAAAAAAACACAATATAAACTTAACAGAATCAGTTGTTTATGAAACTCATCTTGTGCCAAAAAAATTAAATATTAAAAAACATGATAGTATCTTTTTTTTCAGTCCTTCAGCAGTGAAATCTTTCTCTTTAAAAAATAATTTTTCAAATGATTATAAATATTATTGTATTGGAGAAACTACTGCAGAATTTTTAAAAAAATTTGGTCAATCATCTATAATTCCAAAAAATTTATCTTTTGAATCTATGATAACCACGCATATTAATAAAAATTAAATGAAAAATAAAAATATTAAAAATGATATAATTCTGAAAGTTCTCAATGGACAAAAGGTTGATAGGCCACCAGTATGGATGATGAGACAAGCAGGTAGATTTCTTCCTGGATATAGAAAATTAAGATCTGAATTTAGTTTTTTTGAAAGATGCCAAAATCCAAATCTGGTATCTAAGATAACAATAATGCCAATTAATGATATTAAAACAGATGCTGCCATTATATTTTCAGATATTCTAGTAATACCTCTAGCTATGGGAATGAATGTTAGTATGATTCCTGGTTTTGGTCCTAAATTAGATTCGATAAATAAAAAGGAAGATATTGATAAATTTATCATTCCAGATGTCAATAAAAAACTAAATTATGTTTTTGAAGGGATAAAACAAACGATTATAGATTTAGAAAATAAAGTTCCACTAATTGGCTTTGCAGGTTCTCCATGGACAGTTTTTTGTTACATGATTCAAGGAAGTGGTTCAAAAGACTTTTCTAAAGCCAAAGAATTTTGTTTAAACTATCCTAATTACTCAAAAAAACTTCTTGAACTAATTACAATAACTACAATAGATTATATGAAAGGACAAATAAAGTCTGGAATTGATATTTTTCAGCTATTTGATTCTTGGGGAGGTATTTTATCAAAAAAAGATTATTTAAAATTTTCCTTCCCATATATTAAAATGATAATTGATCAATGTAATATACCTAATATACTTTTTGCAAAAGGTTGTTGGCATTCTTTAAGAGAAATTAATAAATTAAAGACAAATGCAATAGGTATAGACTGGTTAATTGAACCTAAATATGCAAGAAATATTCTTGGATATGATAGAGTAGTTCAAGGAAATTTAGATCCCTCTTATTTACTTAGTTCAAAGTCAAAAATTAAAAAATTAACATTGGATATGATTAATGAATTCGGATCAAAGAACTATATTGTAAATCTTGGGCACGGAATTTTACCAAATACTCCTGTTGAAAACGCAAAAACTTTTATTAAAACTGTAAAAGGCTATAGTTAATGCTTGATATAAAGGAAAATTTCACATCTCATATAATTGATTTACAAATAAAAAATTGTAAATCAATTGAAAAAATTGATAAAAAATCTAAATTCAAAAAGGAAAATTGGAAAAGACCTGGAGGCGGGGGAGGAATAACAATGGTTTTAGAAAATGGAGATATTTTTGAAAAAGCAGCTATTAATACTTCAATTGTTCATGGCAAATTAACAAAATTGTTAAAAGAAAAAATGTCAACTGAATTCAATAATTTTTATGCTTGTGGTATATCTATTATTATCCACCCAACTAATCCATTTATTCCAACGATTCACTCTAACTTTAGATACTTTGAAATTTATGATAATAAAAAAAAAGTAAATGAAGCTTGGTTTGGAGGTGGAATAGATTTAACTCCTTATTACATTAATAAGAACGATATTATATTTTTTCATACTTTTTTAAAACAAAAATGCGATAAATATGATACCAATTTTTATAATAAATTCAAATCTCAATGTGACCAATACTTTTATAATCACCACAGAAAAGAAGCCAGAGGAGTAGGAGGTATTTTTTATGATTACCTTGGTAAAGGTGACAAAAAAAATTGGAAAAATCTCATGAATTTTCAAAAAGAGATGAGTAGTTCTTTTCTTAAGATTTATCTTCCTATTGTAAACAATAATAAAAGTTTATTTTATAACGAAAGTCAAAAATATTGGCAAGAGTTAAGAAGAGGTAGGTATGTTGAATTTAATTTGATTCATGATAAAGGTACTCATTTTGGGATTCAAACAAATGGAAGAATTGAGTCAATTTTTGTAAGTCTTCCTCCAAAAGTAAGGTGGGATTATAATTTTATACCTGAAAAAAAATCAAAAGAGCAAGAACTAATAAATATTTTAAAAAAACCTGTAAAATGGATTTAACTTTAAAAAACTATATTTATTATTTTCTTTGGCACAAAAATTATTTTCATGATTTTTTTATTTTGAATGTAGTGTTTAACTTTATCGTGTTTTAAAAGAATTTTCTCAATTTCTATCTTATCTTGATCAAGTGAAAATTCTAATTTAAATCTCATTTTACCATTAAATGATACTGGATATAAATATGACTTTTCCTCTAAAATTTTAGTATTGACACTGGGATATTTTTGATAGACAATACTTTGATTATATCCAAGTTTACTCCATAGCTCCTCGCATATATGAGGAGCAAAAGGAGATAGGATTAAAACTAATTTTTCAAGAATTTTTTTTGAATAACATTTGCTATTAGTTAATAAATTAACTAACACCATTAATGAACTTATTGAAGTATTAAATGAAAATGACTCAATATCCTCCTCAACTTTTTGAATTGTCTTATTTAAAACTTTTAAAATTTCAGAACTTGGTTTTATTGAATTAAACTTTAGCCCCCCGTAATCATCATGGAATAATTTCCATATTTTTTTTAAAAAATTATGTACTCCATTTATTCCATTCGTGTTCCATGGCTTATATTGTTCAATTGGACCCAAGAACATTTCGTGAATCCTTAAGGTATCAGCTCCATAATTATCTATTATTTCATCAGGATTAACAACATTATATTTTGATTTTGACATTTTTTCAGTTTCAACACCACAAAAATACTTTCCATTTTCTAAAATGAATTCTGATTCTTTAAATTCTTGTCTCCATTCTTTAAATCGTTTAATATTTAAAACGCTATTTTTAACTAAATTTATATCAACGTGAATTCTAATTACTTCATATTTATTAATCAATCCATAAGAAACAAAAGTATTTGAATCTTTGATTCTATATACAAAATTTGATTTTCCAAGAATCATCCCCTGATTCAAAAGCTTTTTAAAAGGTTCATTAATATTAATATGACCAGTATCAAATAAAAACTTAGTAAAAAAACGTGAGTAAAGTAAGTGTCCTGTTGCATGTTCTGAACCACCAACATATAAATCGACATTTCCCCAATAATTTAACTTGTCTTTAGATACAAATTCTTTACTATTTTTTGGATCCATAAATCTCAAAAAATACCAAGAAGAACCAGCCCACCCCGGCATTGTATTTTTCTCAAAGGGCATATTATTTTTATATTCCCAATTTTTAGATCTAGCTAAAGGCGGATCTCCTTCTTTTGTTGGTAGATACTTTTCAATACTTGGTAATTCTAATGGTAATTTATCATCATCTAAAATTTTTGGGATTCCTAATTTAAAATAAATTGGGAAAGGCTCACCCCAATATCTTTGTCTTGAAAAAATAGCATCTCTCAAACGATACTGAATTTTCATTAACCCAATATTATTTTTTTCCAAAAAATTAATTACTTTATTGTTTGCTTCAGTGACACCAAGATTATTTAAAAAGTCTGAGTTAATAAGCTTTCCCTCTTTCCCTGAATATATTTCATTATCATTATCTTTACTACTAATGACTTTAATTAAAGGTAAATTAAATTTTTTTGCAAATTTAAAATCCCTCAAATCATGAGCTGGAACAGCCATTACAGCTCCAGTTCCATAGGAGGATATAACATATTCTGAAATCCATATTGGAATTTCTTTTTTTGTAATTGGATGAATTGCATATGTCCCAGTAAATTCTCCAGTAACCTCTTTTACATCGCTCAATCTTTCTCTTTCAGACTTTTTATTTGTTTTTACAACATAATTTGAAACTCTTTCATGATAATTTTTTGCAGTGATTTTACTAATCAATTTATGATCTGGAGCTAATGTTAAATATGTTACTCCAAATATAGTATCAGGCCTGGTGGTAAACACTTCAATGATATAATTTTCATTTTTATCATTTTCTTTTCTAACCTTAAATTTTACTAGTGCTCCATTTGACTTACCAATCCAATTTATTTGTTGTTCTTTTATAGAATGAGTCCAATCAAGTTCTTTAATATCATCAAGGAGCCTTTGGGAGTAAGCGGAAATTCTTAGAAACCACTGTTCCATTTTTTTTTGAATAACTGGATGACCACCTCTCTCAGAAAATCCATCTTTAACTTCATCATTTGCAAGAACTGTTCCTAGTTCCGGACACCAATTTACAAGAGTTTCATCCATGTATGCTAATCTATAGCAAAGAAGTATATTTTCTTTTTCATTCTTACTCATTGCGACCCAATTATCTTTTGAGAATTTAAGAACTTTATTAGAATGTGCTTTTATATTTAAATTCCCTTCTTTCTCAAAAATTTGAATTAATAATTTAATTGGTTTTGCTTTATTATCTTTTATACAGTACCAAGAATTAAAAAACTGTTTAAAGATCCATTGAGTCCATTTATAATAATTTTTATCACTAGTTTTGAGTTCTCTTTTCCAATCAAATGAAAATCCCATTTTATTAAGCTGTTTTCTGTATCGTAAAATATTATTTTTAGTTGTGATTTCTGGGTGTTGTCCAGTTTGGATAGCATATTGTTCAGCCGGTAATCCAAATGAATCATACCCCATAGGATGTAAAACATTGTAACCTTTTAATCTCTTAAATCTAGAATAAATATCCGATGCAATATATCCTAATGGATGCCCTACATGAAGACCCGAACCAGATGGATAGGGAAACATGTCTAAAACATAAAATTTTGTTTTACTATCATCTTCATTGGATGAAAAAACATTTTTGATTTGCCAATAATGTTGCCATTTGGATTCAATTTCTTTAAAATTATAACTCATTTTTCTCAAAAATAAAATTCTCTTAAATATAATTATTTTAATTTTTTTATATATATCAAATTATTTTATTTTAAATCATTTTATTTAATTAATTTTTAGTTAAGTATTTACTATTTTTGTTTTATGAAGAATAATGAAGATATTTTTAAAAAAGTCATTTCTCATTCTAAAGAATATGGATTTGTATTTCAATCAAGCGAGATATATGATGGCCTTTCAGCGATTTATGATTATGGTCCAAATGGAATAGAGTTAAAACTTAATTTAAAAAAATATTGGTGGGACTCTATGGTCAGGGAAAATGAAAATATTGTAGGTCTAGACTCAGCAATACTAATGCATCCAAAGATATGGAAAGCTTCTGGTCATGTTGATGCATTCAATGATCCTCTTATTGATAATAAAGATTCTAAAAAAAGATATCGGGCAGATACTCTTATTGAAAATCATATTGAAAAATTAATATCTAAAAAAAATAAAGAAATCAAAAAAGCTTCAAAAAAGTTTGGAGAAAAATTTAGTGAACAAAAATTTATCAGTACTAATTCAAGGATAATTGGATATATAACTAAAATTGATTTGATTAAAGAAAAATTTAATTCCTGTCTTAAAAGCGAAAACTTAGAGGGATTAAAAAATCTTATACTTGATTTAAAAATAGTTTGTCCCATATCTGGTACCTCTAACTGGACTGATGTCAGGCAATTTAATTTAATGTTTGGAACAAAATTTGGTTCTACAAATGATATTGAATCTAAAATTTGGTTGAGGCCAGAAACAGCTCAAGGTATATTTGTTAATTTTTTAAATGTTCAAAAATCTAGCAGATTAAAAATTCCATTCGGCATTGCTCAGATCGGTAAAGCTTTCAGAAATGAAATTATCGCAAGACAATTTATATTCAGAATGAGAGAATTTGAACAAATGGAAATGCAATTTTTTGTTCAACCAGGGAAAGAAATAAAATGGTTCAATAAATGGAAGGAAAATAGAATTAATTGGCATTATAAATTAGG
>CACDER010000024.1 GCA_902551855.1 uncultured Cryomorphaceae bacterium
TGCTATCAACTATTGGTTTAAACAGCATAGATGATCTCATAAACATGACAATTCCCAAAGAAATTCGTCTTAAAGAAAAACTCCAACTTGATAATCCCCTTTCCGAAAATGAATTTATAAGTAAAATTAAAAAAATTTCAAATCTAAATAAACAGTTTAAATCATTCATTGGGATGGGGTATAATCCAACTTGTACACCCGGTGTAATTCAAAGAAATATATTAGAAAATCCTGGGTGGTATTCTTCTTACACACCATATCAAGCAGAAATTTCTCAAGGTAGACTCGAAGCTCTATTGAACTTCCAAACTATGGTAACTGATTTAACTAAAATGGAAATTGCAAACGCATCTCTTTTGGATGAATCAACTGCAGCAGCTGAAGCGATGATCATGTTATTTAATCAAAAATCTGATGATAAAATTAATTCAAATAAATTTTTTGTTTCAAATAAATGTCTCCCCCAAACCTTATCAGTAATTAAAACTAGATCAGAACCATTGGGTATAGAAATAATCATTGATGATCTTGAAAATATGGAATTTTCAAATGATTTCTTTGGGGTTTTAATTCAATATCCAGATGTCAATGGCGAATTAAACTACCAAAAAAAATTATCAAATAAATTAATTAAACACAAGATAAAAGTAGTTGTAGCTGCAGATATTCTCTCTCTTTCATTAATTGAACCTCCAGGTAACTGGGATGTAGATGTAGTTGTTGGTTCAACGCAAAGGTTTGGAATTCCATTAGGTTATGGAGGTCCTCATGCAGCTTTTTTTGCAACTAAAATAGATTACAAAAGATCTATTCCAGGAAGAATTATAGGAATATCTAAAGACTGTAATAATAAAAATGCTTACAGAATGGCTCTTCAAACAAGAGAACAACATATAAGAAGAGAAAAAGCTACATCTAATATTTGCACATCTCAAGTTTTACTAGCTATAATGGCAGGAATGTATGCTATTTATCATGGCCCTAGAGGTTTAAAATACTTATCAAATAAGTTAAATAGGTTAGCCAATACTCTAAATGTTCACCTAACTAAAATAGGAATAAATCAATTAAATTCTCAATACTTTGATACAATATTAGTAAGAACAGACAAAGTTCAATTAATCATGAAAAAAGCTTTAAAAAGTAAAATTAATTTCAGATATCAAAAAAACAAAATTGGAATTAGCTTAAATGAAACAACTACTTTGGATGATATTAATACTATTTTAAATATTTTTTACTCAGCTCATAATAAAAAATTTATCAAATTAAAAAAAATAAATGAAGATATAATCATTGATGAAAGTTACTTAAGAAAAGAAGAATTCCTCAAACATAAAGTTTTCAATTCTTTTCATTCAGAGACTGAACTGATGAGATATATTAAATCATTAGAAAATAAAGATTTAGCACTTAATAGTTCAATGATTCCTCTTGGTTCTTGTACAATGAAATTAAATTCTGCCACACAACTGATTCCTCTGAATGAATCGAACTTCTCAAATATACATCCTTTCGCTCCAGAAAATCAAACAAAAGGATACAGAATTATAATAGATGAATTAGAAAGAGACTTATGTAAAATTACTGGCTTTTCAAAAATCTCTTTCCAACCAAATTCTGGAGCACAAGGAGAATATACAGGACTAATGGTAATTAGAAAATACTTTAAATCAAAAAATGAAACTTACAGAAATATCGCATTAATTCCAGCTTCTGCCCATGGGACAAATCCTGCATCGGCAGTGATGGCTGGTTTAAATGTAGTTGTAATTAAGTGTGATAGTATGGGTAATATTGATTTAAATGATTTAAATGAAAAAGTGTTAAAATACTCAAAAAAAATTGCAGTATTGATGATAACTTATCCCTCAACTCACGGTGTTTTTGAAAAATCTATAAAAAAAATTACAAACTTAATTCATAAACATGGAGGACAAGTATATATGGATGGGGCCAACATGAATGCACAGGTTGGTTTAACTTCCCCATTTGAAATTGGAGCAGATGTATGTCATTTAAATCTTCACAAAACTTTTGCCATCCCACATGGAGGAGGCGGACCAGGTTCAGGACCTATAGGAGTTGCCAAACAATTAGTTGATTTTTTGCCAAATCATCCTTTGGTTAAGTGTGGTGGAAAAAATGGAATATCTTCTGTTTCCTCAGCTCCATTTGGATCCTCTTTAATTTTACTCATTTCCTATGCATATATCAAGTTGTTGGGTTCCGAAGGCCTAACTAACTCAACAAAAGTTGCAATACTAAATGCAAATTACATGAAAAGTAAACTTGAGCAAAATTATAAAATCCTTTACACAGGAGAAAATAAAACTGTTGCTCATGAATTTATAATTGAGTGCAGAGATATTAAAGCACTAGCAAACGTAGATGTAGAGGATATTTGTAAGAGACTCATGGATTTTGGTTTTCATGCTCCAACAGTATCATTTCCAGTTCCTGGTACACTAATGATAGAACCTACTGAAAGTGAAAATAAAAAAGAAATTGATGACTATTGTGAGGCACTTATATCAATTAAACAAGAAATTAATGATATTATTGATGGGAACACTTTACTTTCTGATAGTCCACTCAAAAATGCACCCCATGTGATTGAAGAATTTATATCTGATAATTGGAAATATAATTATACAAGAGAAACAGCTAGTTTCCCTCACAAAAAAAAATATGATACAAAGTTTTGGCCAACTGTAAAAAGAATTAATCAAGCCTTAGGTGATAGAAATTTGATATGCACATGTCAACCCATCGAAAACTATTTAGAGAGTTCTTGGAAAATTTGATAATATGAGTTAAATTCGCTTGCTAATATTAATCAAATAAAAAAATGAAAACTTTAAAACTCTCTCTCCTTTGCTTTAATGTGTGTTTTTTATTTAACTTTTCACAGGGTCAAAATTTAAAATCATTAAAGCAATCTAACCAAAACCTATCATTTAAAAAAATCTCTGATTTACACAAATCAAAATCAAATCCAATATGGTCTGACGATTTTTCAGATCCTTCAACATGGGTTGTCGATCATGACGCATCAGCTTGTGATCTCGACTGGGAAATAGGAACAAATCTTTCATGTGGTGGATCTTATCAAATAGCTACAATTCTTTCTTCGACTTATGACAATGGTTGTGCTATGATAGATTCTGATGAATATGGAGGTGAAGAGGGAGGAACTGAGGTTGAGGATTCTTGGATGACAACTGCAAATCCAATTAATCTTTCATCTCATCCAAATATAGTTCTTCAATTTGAAACTTGGTACCAAAGCTACAATTCTGAAAGATGTTTCGTAGTCACAAGTACTAATAATACTGATTGGCCAGAGCTAACTCCTAATTTTGATGCTAGTACAAATTCTAATGTTTATGAAGTTTTCCCTGAGCTATCAGGTACGGTTCAAGCAAATGTTGGTGATAACCCAACACTTTGGAGAATAAATATAAGTCCATCTGCTGCTAACCAAGAGCAAGTATGGATCAGATTTCATTGGACAGGTACTTGGGGATATGCATGGTTCATTGATGATGCTGCTATTGTTGAACAACCGGCCGATGATATTGAACTTACATCATCTTGGTTAATGACACCAACTGGAACAGAATATGGAAGAACTCCTTCTGATCAGGTTGATTCACTAATTCTTGGTGGAAATATCTATAACTTTGGATATGAAGACCAATCAAATGTTAATATATCTGCATTAGTTACTCTTAATGGTAACACTGTTATGGAAAGTTCTTCATTGAATCAGGCTTTATTAGAAAGTGACAGCTCAGTATCATTAAATGAAGTATTTACCAATCAAAATCTTAGCACTGGAACTTATGATTTATCTTTCGCTGCAACATCAGATAATGAATCAGCAGATGGTGTAAATTATTTCAACAATACTTTTTCAAGAACAATGGAAATAACAAATAATCTTTTTTCAATGGATGGTATTAATGTTTACAGTGATGACATTTCTAATCTTTCATCTACTGGGACTAACTCATTTACAGATGATCCAGATGGTTTAGTACTTATGACATGGTATGAAATAACTGAAGAAACTGACTTAGTTGGATTTGAAGTTTTATTACAAAATACATCAACAACAACATTTACCCCTGGACCAGGTGGTACTATCTACCCATTTTTAATGGATTTTGATACATGGAATGTTGAACCCACGGCAATAGATATTTTTGATAGATATGTAGAAAATACAGATGGTGTTGAAATTACATCTGCTGACATATCAGCAGGGATGGTTTGGTGTCCAATGCCAAAAACAACTCTGAGTCCTGGAATTTACATTGCTTGCATAGAGCTATTTTCAAATAGTGGAGCAAATCATTTTAGAGTTTTAGATGATGAAACTGTAGCTCAACCTGCCGCAGCAAGCACGATTTATCTACCAAGTGATGCACAACTTTATACTAATGGTGAAGCATATGCCATTAGATTAGGTTTAAATGGATATGGTACAGCTATGTCCACTAACAAAATTAATAATAATAATCATCTAAACATCTATCCAAACCCCTCAAATGGAGTGTTTTCAGTATCATGTGAAAATCAAAATATAAATAAAATTGAAGTTAGTAATATGATTGGAGAAATTTTATTTGAGCAAAATGTAAACGGTATTTTGAATTCTAAATTTGATCTATCTCACTTAAACAGTGGAGTTTATTTTATAAATCTTTATGGAGAAAACACTGAAATTACTAAAAAAGTCTTCATAAAATAATTTTTAAAAAACACTAAATAAAAAAGCTCCTCTAATCGGAGCTTTTTTTATGCTTAAAGTTTAATTTTTTTAAAAAGTCTTGAAGAGAAAATAAATTTATTTAATTCATGATTAGTAGAGTCTAATATTTGATTCTTGTTACCTTGCCAAACTAAAAGGCCATTGTTAATATACATTATTTTGTCACCAATCTGCATTAATGAATTCATATCGTGAGTATTAATTATTGTTGTCATATTATTTTCATAAGTTATTTCTTGTAATAAGTTGTCAATCAATATTGAGGTATACGGGTCCAATCCTGAATTTGGTTCATCACAAATCAAATATTTAGGACTTAACACTATTGCTCTAGCTATAGAAACTCTCTTTTTCATACCTCCACTAATTTCAGAGGGAAATAATTTGTTTTTATTAATTAAATTAACTCTTTTGAGACATTTATTAACTTGATATATTTTTTCATTAAAACTTAAATTTGAAAACATATGTAAAGGAAACATTATATTTTCCTCAATATTCATTGAATCAAATAAAGCTCCTCCCTGAAACACTACTCCAATATTTTTTCTTAAAATTCTAAGTTTTTTATTTGAAATATTTTTAATATTTAAACCATCAAACTTTATTTCACCAGAATCAATTTTATGTAATGATAGTAAACATTTTAGTAAAACAGTTTTACCAGAACCACTCTTACCTATCACTAAATTAGTAACTCCTCTATCGAATTTAAATGAAATATCATTCAAGACTTTATTATTTGAGAAAGATTTACTTAAATTGATAATTTCGACCATCTAACTAAGTAATAATTGAGTTAAAATATAATTTGAAACTATTATCATTACAGAACTATAAACAACAGCTCTAGTACTTGATTTTCCAACCTCAAGTGCTCCTCCCTTGACATTGAAGCCAAAAAATGAGGAAACTGAGGATATTATAAATGCAAATAAAACAGTTTTAACAAGAGCGTAAAACGTTTTATATGGAACAAAACTGTATTTTATTCCAGATACGTATTCAGAAATAGTACAATCTCCAGACAAAATAACAGCAAATAAACCTCCAATAATTCCTATGATCATACTTAAAGAGATTAAAATTGGATTAAACAATACCATGGCATATATTTTTGGCCTAATCAAATAGGATACTGGATTAACTCCCATAACTTCTAAAGCATCAATTTGTTCAGTTATTCTCATTGATCCAATAGATGAGGCAATATTTGATCCTACTTTACCTGCCAATAAGAGACTAATTATCGTGGGGGAAAATTCAAGTATTATAGCATCTCTTGTTGCATAGCCAATTAATGTTCTTGGCATCCAACTTCCTTCCATATTGGCAGTAGTTTGAATTGTTACAACTGCACCAACAAACATAGAAACAAAAATAACAAATGAGATAGATTTAATACCAAGATTATAAATTTCATCTATTGTTGTCTTGTATATAATTATTTTTTTTTCATTTTTTTTAAAAATTTCAATTATGAAAAGAAAATATTTACCTATATATGAAATTAAATTCATAAATTGTTTTTAAAATTAAATGTAAATTTATATAAATATTTATTTTAACTATTATTAAAAAACTTCTTATATGTTTGAAATAACTAAATTTATATATACTTTTTTACTTTTTATATCAATTATGCTCTTTGTTTCTTCATGTTCAATTTTGAAATCATGCGACTGTCCCGGTGTTAAAACTACTAAATTAACATATTTAAAATGAAAAAAAATATTTACTGTATTATAATGGCTGGAGGAATAGGAAGTAGATTATGGCCGATTAGTAAAAAAAATAATCCTAAACAATTTTTAGATATTGTAGATAGAGGTTTGAATTTGTTTCAAGAAAGTTTTAAAAGACTAAATAAAATTTGTTTTAAAAAAAATATTTATGTTGTTACAAATCAAAACTATAAGTCTCTAGTTAAAAAATCTGTTAAAATTCAAGAAAATCAAATTTTATGTGAACCAATGATGAAAAACACAGCAGCATGTATTGCATATGCAACCTATAAAATTCATCACATCAATAGAGATGCAAATCTAATTATTTCTCCATCTGATCATCTTATAAAAAATCAAAGCGAATTATTTAAAGTACTAAACAAAGCAATTAATTATGTATCCGAGAAAAATATTTTAATGACTCTTGGAATAAGTATTACTAGGCCTGATACAAATTATGGATATATAGAATACAATCAAAATAACTCAAACAATATTTTTGAAGTTAAAAGATTTACTGAAAAACCAGATCTTATTACTGCAAAAAAATTTATAAAAAAAGAAAACTACCTTTGGAATTCAGGAATTTTTATTTGGAATTCTAAAACTATTATTAATAGTTTTAAAAAAAATATGAAATATTTACATAAATCATTTTCTTCATTTAGATATTTTTTTGAGACTGAAAAAGAAAAAAAGTTTATTAAAAAATTATATAGAGAATTGAATAGTATTTCAATTGACTATGGTATACTAGAGAAAGAAAAAAATGTATTTGTAATGAAATGTGATATTGAATGGAGTGATCTGGGGACTTATAAATCAATGTTCTCGGTGATAAAAAAAGAAAATCATAATAATGCTATATTGGGAAAAAATATCAAAATTTTTAATTCGAAAAATAATCTAATATGCTCAAGGTCAAATAGAAATTTGATTATAGATGGTTTAAAAGATTATATTTTAATTGATACAAATGATTCACTTCTGATTATAAGAAAGGAAAACGAACATAAACTAAAGGAGTATATTAAAGAAATATCCTAATAATTTTAAATATTTTAATCAAATGAATTCTAATAATAATAATAATAATAATATTCTTAATAGAATCAAAAAACTATTTTCAGATATCTTTAAAATTCTCAGAGAAACTGTTAAGTTCAATGATGATAAAATTAATCACAATGAAATAAGAAATAAAATTTTATCTGAAATTAAGTTTGAAGGATATAATGTTTGGATATTAATTTGTTCAATTGTAATATGCTCAGTAGGTTTAAATATAAATTCTTCAGCTGTAGTAATTGGAGCAATGCTAATATCTCCGTTAATGGGACCCATATTGGGTGTGGGACTAACAGTTGGAACTAACGATCTTGATAATTTAAAAGAATCAGTGAAAAACTTTTTTATTGCTTTACTAGTTAGTTTAACAACGTCAATTATTTTCTTTTTTATTACACCATTAAATGAAGCTCAATCTGAACTTCTTTTAAGAACTCAACCAACTTTTTTAGATGTACTAATCGCAATTTTTGGTGGACTAGCTGGAATAATATCTGTAAGTAAAAAGACTTCCAACACTGTAATACCAGGGGTCGCAATAGCTACTGCACTTATGCCACCGATATGTACCGCTGGTTATGGTTTAGCTCATTGGAATTTAAACTATTTTTTTGGAGCGATTTATCTTTTTTTACTCAATTCAGTTTTCATAACAATTTCAACTTTGATAATTGTTAGATATCTTAACTTTCCACTAATATCCTTTGTCGATAAATCAACTGAAAAAAGAGTTAAAAGATATATAATAACATTTTGTGCAATAGTTATAATTCCAAGTGCATTCTTGTTTATTAAAATTACTAAAAAGTCAATTTTTGAAAGTAGAGCTAAATTTTTTTCAAAAAACGTTCTTGCATATAAAGGTAGTGAAATAATAAATGAAAAATATAATTATGACAAGAGTGGATCTGAAATTGAAATTTTTATGATAGGTAAACAAGTTCCAGATGACATTATATGGGTCTGGAAAAATAAATTAAATGATTATGATCTTAAAAATACTACCCTAAAAATAATACAGAATAAAGATAATAAAGAAGAACTCACAGGAACTATAACTAAGGAGGTCAAAACAGGAATTATTAAGGATCTTTATGAATTAAATTATAAAGAACTTCAATCTAAAAATAAAATTATTGACAGTCTTAACAATAAAATTAAATTATCAAACAAAAATAATTATGATTGGAACCAGCTAAAAGATGAAATATTTGTTCTATATCCTGAACTAGTTAATATGTATTTTTCAAATTCTATATTAATTGATAGTACTTCGATAGATACCATACCAATTTTAATTACAAGATGGAAAAAAAATAATAGTTATCCTAATAAATTAAAGAACTGGTTAGGATTAAGATTAGACATAGATAGTATAGAAATAATTGAAGAAAAAAATAGATAATTGTTTTAATTAATTTTGATCAATTACTTATTTTTGCATATACAATCTAAGAATTTGAAAAATAAAATTAAAGATTATTCTCAATTAGCAAAATTTAGACTCTCCGCTACAGTGGTTTTTTCATCTTTAGTTGGATATCTTTTAGCATGTCAAGTTTTCAATTGGTTGAATTTTCTAATGCTATTTCTCGGTGGTTTTTTTGTTGTAGCTTCCTCCAACGGTTTTAACCAAGTTTTTGAAAAAAAAACTGATAAACTAATGAGTCGGACTCAAAAAAGACCTATTCCATCCGGTAGATTAGAAAAAATTGAGGGATTAGTTTTTTCAAGCATATTAGGATCATTAGGAATATTAATACTTTACAATTTAAACTTTAAATGTGCAATTTTTGGTTTAATTGCCTTGATCATTTATGTTATGATATATACGCCTCTCAAAAAAATTAGTCCAGTTGCAGTTTTTGTTGGAGCCCTCCCAGGTGCTTCTCCTTTTATGATCGGATGGGTTGCATACTCTAATGAATTCAGCATTGAAGCACTTACATTATTTGCGATACAATTTTTATGGCAATTTCCTCATTTTTGGTCTATTGCGTGGATACTGGATGAGGATTATAAAAAAGCAGGAATAAATATGTTACCGTCTAAAATGAAAGATGAGAACTCTGCATTCCATGCATTATTATATACAATTTGGTTAATTCCCGTTTCAATAATTCCATTCATCTTTCCATATATAGGAATAAGGAGTGATTTAAATTTGAGCATATTTGGAGCTATATTTATTTTTATAACTGGTCTTTATATGTATTCTCAGGCTTATAATTTACTCAAAAATTGCGACTTTATTTCTGCAAAAAAACTAATGATTGGAAGTTTAATTTATCTACCAACAGTTCAAATAATTTATTTAATTGACAAATATCTAATACTATGAAGGAAACTGACAAAAACATAAAATTTAAAACGAGAAAACCCTTACTTTATATCTCAATGGTTAGTATGACAATGTTTTTTGCGGGATTAACATCTGGTTATATCGTCAGAAAAGGTGAAGGTAATTGGTTTGAATTTGATTTACCATTCTATTTTTCATTGAGTACTTCAATAATTTTATTAAGTAGTTTTACAATTCATAAAGCTATCTTAAATGCAAAATCAAATAATTTTTCTTCCATAAGTAATTATTTATTTTTCACTTTGATTCTTGGACTAATATTTAGTTTTTTTCAATTTTTAGGTTGGAGAGAAATGTATGATATGGGGATTTATTTTACTGGTAAAGGAAGTCATGCATCTGGATCTTTTGTATACGCAATTACACTAATGCATTTATTGCATATTATTGCTGGTTTAGTTACAATATTCGTCATGTATCTTAATTCAAGAAATAAAAGATATAATTCAAATAATACATTAGGTTTAGAATTAGGAGCAACTTTTTGGCATTTTCTTGATGTATTGTGGATATTTTTATTTATTTTTTTGTTGGTTGTTTAATTTAAAGTATTAATAATCTCATATCTTTGTAAAATCTTTTTAATTAAAATCTTATGTCAACAATTTCAAAAGAAAGTAATGTATGGGGAGGAGGATCAAAACCTTTTGATGCTAGTTATGGTAAAATGATGATGTGGTTTTTCCTACTTACAGATGCACTTACTTTTTCAGGTTTTTTAGGCGCGTACGGCTTTTGCAGATTTAAATACTCTGAATCATGGCCTCTTGCAGAACACGTATTTACCCATTTCCCTGGTATCAAAGGAGATCAACCTTTACTTTATGTTGCACTAATGACATTTATACTTATTATGAGCTCAGTTACCATGGTCCTAGCAGTTCATCATGGAAAATTAATGAATAAAAATAAAGTTGCAATATGGATGTTTTTGACTATAATTGGTGGAGCAATATTTCTGGGGTCTCAAGCTTGGGAGTGGATGCACTTTATTCATGGAACTCATGACGGATCAATTCAACTTGCAGACGGAAGTGTAGCTAAAGTGATAAACTCCGGGGAAAAAATCATGGGGAAAACTTATGATTATGAAATATTAAGAATAGGTGCTGAAAAATATATCACTGAGAAAGATTTAATTTCAAATTTAAAAGAAAACTCAAAAAAGATTTATGGTGCAAATATGATTGTCAATGAATACGGATTACCTCAATTTGCTAACTTCTTTTTTTTCATAACAGGTTTTCATGGTTTTCACGTATTTTCTGGTGTTATTTTGAATATAATAATTTTTATAAACATTCTTTTTGGAACTTATGAAAGAAGAGGACATTACGAGATGGTTGAAAAAGTAGGACTTTATTGGCATTTTGTTGATTTAGTTTGGGTATTCGTATTCACTTTCTTTTATTTAATTTAAATAAATACAATGGAAAATAATCATTCTACAAAGCAAATATGGATTGTCTTTTTAATTCTTTTAATTTTAACTGGAATAGAAGTTGGACTCGGAATATTTAAACCAGTAAGCTATCAAGCTCTTAAATGGACTTTTATAATTTTAACGCTAGTAAAAGCCTACTACATTATTGCTTACTTCATGCATGTTAAACATGAAAGAAGAAACTTTATATTTACATTAGCATTCCCGGCATTTATTTTGATTCCTTATTTATTATTTATTTTATTAACTGAAGCTGGTGACCTAATTTAACTATGAAAAATAAAAAAATTAATTTAACAAAATGGTTGATTTTATTTTCAATTTTATTCTTACCTTCATTTTTATACCTTTATTTAACCTCTGGTAAACACAATTTTGTTTACTTGCCAATATTATCTGACTCAACGGATAATTATATTCCACTTCTTGATGAAAAAAGAAATGAGTATAACAGACACCACTTTATAAAAAACTTTAGAGTAAATGATTCACTTGATTTTTCTGATTTCAATGGAAATATTAAGTTAATTTTTGCAACTTTAAAATCTGATACTTTTAAAAATAATCTTATAAATTTTATGATTGAGAGTGAAATTTGGTCCAAATTAAATAAGTATGATTCAATTTATTACTTGAATTTTCAAATTGAAACTGATAATGTCTCAAACTCAAATAAAATCAATACCAATATAGATAAATACTTTGATATTAAACTTCCTAAAGATAGTTTTGAAAAATTTATGCAAAATAACATATGGGTAGGTGAAATCTCAAACGTTATCGATGAAAAAAAATCATTTTCAGGAAAAATTATTATAAGCGATAAAGAAGGAAGAATTAGAACAGGATTTAATAAAAAAAATAAAATTATATATGTATATGATGTCTTGAGTAAATTTGAAATAAAATTACTACTGGAAGATATAAAACTACTCCTAGCTGAATATCAAAGAGAACTTAAAATTAAAAAATGAATATATTAAACTTCATTAAAATATCATTAATTATATTAATAGTTTCTTGTAATAATAATTCAACAAACCTTGCTTATGTTGGTCCAAAAGAAGTTATAAATAAAGATACCATATTTCACAAAATTCCAAATTATCCTTTTATTGATCAATATAATAACCAAGTTTTTACTGATGATTTTTTAGGTAAAATTTCAGTTGTAAATTTTTTTTTCACAACTTGTCCATCAATTTGCCCTAAAATGAATAATAACATGATTAAAATTCAAAAATATTTTGATGTAAATAAAATAAATCTCATTTCATATACTGTTAATCCAGAATATGATAATACTGAAACCCTTAATGATTATGCATCAAAAATAAACGCTAAATCTAACTGGTTTTTTCTTACAGGAAAAAAAGAAAATATTTATTCGATTGCCAAAAGTGGTTATTTCATCAGTGTAAAAGAAGATAAATTTGCACCAGGAGGATTTCTTCATTCAGAATATTTTATTTTGGTTGACAAAAATGGGAATATCCGTTCAAGTTTTGATAAATATGGAAATGTAAAAGGAGTATATGATGGAACAAATGACAAAGAAGTATCTCAACTAATTATTGATATAAAAACATTAATTAAAGAATAAAATCTATGAAAAAAATTATTTATTTAATTTCATTTTTAGTATTAGTTCTAGTTATTTTTTTGAATAATATACCTCAATCTAAAACAATCCCTAATTTTGTAAAAATATTACCCAAGTTTAATGCAATTTTAAATTTTATTTGTTTTATTCTTCTTATTATCTCATTGATTTCTATAAAAAAACGAAAGATATATACTCATAAATTAATAAATATTATAACCTTTATTCTATCAACTATTTTTATCTTATCATATGTTGCTTTTCATTCTTTTGGAATAAAAACTCATTTTCCAATTGATAATCCATTAAGATATATTTATTTGACTATTCTAATTTCTCATATAATATTAGCAGCAATAGTACTTCCTTTAATATTATTTTCATTTCATAAAGCTTTCATTGGAGACTTTAAAAATCATAAAAGGATTACCAAATGGAGTATGCCAATATGGATTTATGTAACATTTTCTGGAGTAATTGTTTATATTATGATAAGTCCATACTATAATTTTTGATATGAAAAATAAAAAAAAAATTTATACAACTATCTCTTTAATAATGATTTGTCTTACTCAAAAGTTATATTCTCAAGGATGTTCAATGTGTAAAGCAGTGGCGGAATCTAATATAGATTCAGGTTTTAGTGAAGGGTCAGGGCTAAATGCTGGAATATTATATATTATGATTTTTCCATATATTTTAATTTCAATTTTTGTATTTTTCTGGTATAAACATCAAAAAAAAATTAGAAAAAATTAAAAAAAAAATCATTTTTTAATTTTTTTTTTCTCAAATTTAAAAATACTAAGAATAATTTGATGATTAGATACTTAATTTTTGTTTTCTTTTTATTGAAAAGCTTTGATGCTCAATCCCAAAAAATATGGAGACTAAAAGATTGTATTGATTATGCTCTGAAAAATAATATTTTAATAAAACAATCAAAATTAAACACAGAAATATCTAAATCTGATGAGAAATTTTCAAAATTAAACCTTTTACCTAGAATAAACTCAAATGGAAGATTTAATAGAAATCAGGGAAGATCAATAGATCCATTTAGTAACAGTTTTATCGAACAAGTTAATTCAAATATGAATTTTTCCTATAATTCTGATATGGTATTATTTAATGGATTTAGTAAAATTAATCAGATAAAAAAATCAAAAAATTCAATAAAAATCAATGAATATGAAACTGAAAATATTAAAAATAATTTAATAAGTAATATTGCTTTAAACTATCTCCAAATTCTTTTTAATATTGAATTATGTAATTTGGCAAAAAATCAACTTGATTTATCATTAAAACAAGAATTACGATTGAGCAATTTATATAATGAAGGTCTAATATCCTATGGAGAATTATTAAACATTCAATCTCAAATTGCGTTAGATGAAAAACAAATTACAGACTCAAAAAATCAATTACAATTATCTAAATTACAGTTAGCTCAATTATTAGAATTAGATGATTTTATGCAATTGAATATTATTTTTGATTCAATTTCTATTCCTCCTGTTATATTAATTGATGATCTCGAGAATGATTATAAAATTGCTCTTAAAAATCAAAGTCTGATTAAATCTGGAAATCTAAAAATCATTAATTCTAAAATTGATCACAAAATCGCAAAATCTAATATTTATCCTTCTATAAGTGTTGGCTTCAGTGCTGGTACAATTTTTAGTGATAATGTAAGTTATTTATTCTCATTTTGGGACCAAATTAAAAACAATAGAAACTCAGTAATTTATATGAGTTTAAATATCCCAATTTTTAACAATTGGATTAATAAAAATAATATTCAAAAAAGTAAAATAAATATTGAAAATACTATATTAAGTGTTCAAACAGACAAAAATAATTTAAAACAAAATATGCAAATAGCCTTCAACGACCAATTATCTGCCTACAAAAACTATATCGCGTCAGAAAAAGTGCTGAAATCAAATCAAGAGGAATATAATTATATTATTGAAAAATATGAACTTGGCATAGTTAATTCATTTGAATTTAATCAAATTAAAAATAAGTTAATAAATTCAAAATCTGATCTTCTACAAGCAAAATATGATTTTATATTTAAGATTCAATTATACAAGTTTTATTCAAATTTAAACTTTAGCTTATGAAAAAAAAATTAATTTTAGTAATTGCAATAATATTATTAGTTGGCATAGTATATAAGTCCTCAGAGTACTACAACAAAAAAAATAGGATATATGTGAAAACACAAAAAGTTAAATTAGATTCTATAACAGAAAGTGTTTCTGCAAGTGGCAAAATACAACCTGAAATTGAAGTAAATATTTCTCCTGACGTATCTGGTGAAATTATCTTATTAAATGTTAAAGATGGACAAAACGTAAATCAAGGAGATTTGTTACTAAAAATTAATCCAGAAATATATAATGCTAATTTAAAAAATATTAGAGCCAATTTAAATAATATAAAATCAAATTTAGCTCAACAGATAACACAAATGAATGATGCAAGAGTAAAATATGATAGAAACTTTAAATTACATAAAAAAAATGCAATATCAACTGTTGAATTAGAAACAAGTTTAAATAATCTAGAACTTGCAAAATTAAGAGTAAAAGCCTCAGAATATAGCGTTGAAAGCGCTGAAGCATCTTTATCTGAGGCTGAAAAGAATTTAGAACGAACTTCAATTTATTCCCCATTAAAAGGAACAATCTCTAAATTAAACGTTGAAAGGGGGGAAAGAGTCGTTGGTACTGCTCAAATGACAGGTACTGAAATTTTAACAATAGCTAATTTAAATAATATGGAAGTTGTTGTTGATGTTAGTGAAAATGATATTATCAGAGTAAAACTAAATGATCCAGTTGATATAAAAGTAGACGCATATTATAAATATACTTTCAGAGGTTTAGTCTCTGAGATAGCAAATTCTGCAAATTTGATTGGAACGTCTGCAGATCAAGTAACAAATTTTCAAGTCAAAATTAAAATTTTAAAATCTTCTTACAGTAATTTAGTAAGTTCTAATACTTATCCATTCAGACCAGGAATGACAGCTTCAGTTGAAATTAATACAGAATTCAAAAGTAATATCAAAACTATCCCTCTACAAGCAGTAACAACAAGAAAAAAAGAAATTTTTGATATCGAACATAATACTGATAATGAATTTAGAACTATTGAATGTGTTTTTAAATATGATAAGAGTTTAGCAAAAATAATTAAAGTTGAAACAGGCATTCAAAATAATGAATTAATTGAGATAATATCTGGTCTTGAAATAGATGATGAAGTAATTATTGAGCCATATAATGCTATCTCAAAAATATTAAAAAATGATATGAAAGTCTACATTGAAAAATAACATTAAATCTTATGAGTCTTATACTAATTATTGATACCTCAACTCAAAATTGTTCAGTCGCAATATCAAAAAATGGAAATTTAATTGATAGCGTAGATTTTAATGATAATACATATTCACATTATGAAAAACTTCCCTTACTCATAAAAAAAATATTTCTCAAAAATAAATTTAATATAAAAAAACTAGATGCAGTAGCTGTAGGTAAGGGACCCGGTTCTTTCACTGGATTAAGAATTGGAATTTCATCTGCAAAAGGAATATGCTATGGTCTAAAAATCCCACTAATATCATTTAATTCTCTTGAAATTCTAACTAGAACGTTTTTAAATAACTTTTGTATTGAAGATAATTCTACTCTAATTCCTGTTATAGATGCGAGAAGAATGGAGGTTTACTCTTGTATTTACGATATTAATTTGAATATCAAAGAGCATACTTCTGCAAAAATAATTGATAAAAAAACATTCTCCGGAACTTTAACAAAAAGCCCTTGTCATTTTATTGGAAATGGATCACCTAAAATTCAAAAAATAATAAATAATGAAAATGCTTTTTTTTATGATAAAGTATATCCATTTGCATCCTCACTATCTTCGATATCATATAAATATTTTAAACAAAAAAAATTTGAAAATATAGCCTATTTTGAACCATTTTATTTAAAAAATTTTGTAAATAAGAATTTAAATAAATTAATTATATAATGAATAAAGTAATTCTTATCATTCTTGATGGATGGGGTATTGGAAAAAATGAGAAATCTAATGCAATATATAACTCTAAAACCCAATTCATTGATCATTTGAAAAAAAATAAAATAAATAGCAAACTTTTTACTCATGGAAATCATGTTGGTCTACCTAAAAGACAATTTGGTAATTCAGAAGTTGGACATCTAAATATTGGAGCTGGTAGAGTTGTTGATCAAGATTTATTAAGGATAAATAATTCCATAAAAGAAAAAACAATTTTTAATAATAATATTTTAACTAAGTATTTTAAATATTTAGTTAATCACAATAAAACATTACACATTATTGGGTTAATATCAAATGGTGGAGTCCATTCTAATTTTAATCATTTATTATTCTTATGTAAGTATGCAAAACAATCTGGTGTGAAAAGGATATATATTCATGGATTTACAGATGGTAGAGACAGTAATCCTAAAAATGGTATTAAATTTATTAAACAATTAGAAAATAATAATTCACCTGAAATTGAATTAGTTAGTGTGATTGGAAGATATTATGCCATGGATAGAGATAAAAGATGGGAGAGAACAAAATTAGCATATGATTTATTAGTTAAAGGAAAAGGAGAAAAAAGCAAAATGATTTCAGATTCAATTATAGAATCATATAAAAAAGGTATAACAGATGAATTCATTAAACCCATTATCAAAGTTGATAATAATGGGGAAAAAATTTCTAATATTAAATCAGGCGATGTAGTTTTAAATTTCAACTTTAGAAATGATAGATCTCGACAAATTACTGAAGCAATTAGTCAAAATAAGATTTTATCTCACAATATGACTCCAATTAATGTTATTATGATTACAATGACAAATTATGATGATTCTTATAAAAATATCAGTGTACTATTTAAAAAAGAAAAATTAAAAAATACTTTAGGAGAAGTCTTATCAAAAAATAATAATAAACAAATTAGAATTGCAGAAACAGAAAAATATCCTCATGTTAGTTATTTTTTTTCAGGGGGTAGAGAAAAGGAATTCAAAAATGAAAAAAGAATTTTAATTTCTTCTCCAAAAGTTAAAACTTATGATTTAAAACCTCAAATGTCTGCTAAATTAATTTCAAAAAGAACAATCAAAGAAATAAAACAAAACTGTTATGATTTTATATGTTTAAACTTTGCTAACCCTGATATGGTTGGACACACTGGAAAGTACGATGCAGTAAAAAAAGCTATTGAGATAACAGATCAAAATTGTAAAGAAGTAGTTGAAGAGGCAGTTAAATATAATTATTGTGTCATGATCATTGCAGATCACGGGAATGCAGAATATATGATAAATAAAGATGGAAGTGAGAATACAAATCATACATGTAATCAAGTACCATGTATTTTAATAAATACTAAATATAAAAAAATTAAAAATGGTTCTCTCAAAGATGTAGCTCCTACAATATTAAAATTAATGAATATCAAAAAACCATATGAAATGACTGGAAATTCTTTGATATAAAACTAAATTTTATATTTCTTTAAATTATTAATAAAAAAAGATATTAATGAAAAAAATTTTATTGAACAATCGAATATCGTTTATCATAATAATAATATTTTCCATTTGGATGATTTTTTTTGACTCCAATTCACTAACCAATCACATTAAATTAAATAAAAAAATACTTCAACTTGAAATGGATAAAAAATACTATATTGAGGAGATAAATAAAGATTCCATAACGCTTAAAAATTTAAAGACTGAATCTGGGATTGAAAAATTTGCTCGAGAAAAATACTTTATGAAAAGAAAAAATGAAGAAATTTTTATAATTGATAATAAATAGTAAATATGAAAAATGAAGAACTAAATTATAAAAATTTCTCAATAGAGGAATGGAAAAAAAATATTATAAATGAAATAAAAAAAAATGAAAATAAATCATTCGATGATTTAATTTGGGAAACCAATGAAAACATTAAGCTAATCCCAATTTATAATCAAAAATCATCGAAATTTAAAGGAAAGACTCACAATCATTCAGATTGGAAAATTGAGGAGAAATTTGAAAATATAACTAACAAAGAAATTTTAAAAAGTCTAGAATCCGGAACTAATGCTATTTTGTTATTATATCCTAAAATATCTGATTTAAAAAATATATTTAATGATGTATATATCAACCTAATAAATACCTCATTCAAATCAAATAATTTAAACGAACTAACAAATGAATTTTTAACTATTCTGAGAAAAAAACAAATTAATCCTGAAACAGTATTAGGTTCTTTAAAATACGATCCACTTATGGACTTTTTAGTGAACGACTCAATAGAGAATAATATTTGGAAAAAAATAAAAAAAACTCTAGAATATTCATCTGATTTGAAGCTTTTTAAATCAATAACTATAGAGGGAGAAAATTATTTGAATTTTGGATCAAATATTATTCAGGAAGTTTCTTATA
>CACDER010000025.1 GCA_902551855.1 uncultured Cryomorphaceae bacterium
GTAAAATAATTTAGAGAATTTAATTTTAAATTGCCATTTAAAAGATAATTATTTCTAATGTTTAAGGAATCAATTTCAATCTTATTTAAATTAAATTCTATATTTGAATTATCAATATTAGGTATTAACAATTTTGAATTATTTTCAAGGGATAAAATTGGATATTTTTTGTCAGTAAATTTTTCTGATTTATTATTTTTTTTATTTAAGAAAAGTTTTCCATACAATTCTGACTTTATAGTTTTCTTGTTATCAAGGCATTTTAATAAATAAATATTTTTGAACGATATAAAATTTAAATAGTAGTTGTAATAAAATTCATTACAATAAAATGAATTATTTTTGTTAATCAGAGTTCCTCCAAAAGAAATATCTCGGTTTTCTTTTAAAATAATTTTATTATCCTTAGGTATTATTTTAACATTTGAGCTATCAGATAATGTTAATTCACTAACACCATTTACAACTATATCTTTGTTATCTAAATTAAAAATAGAATTTTTAATTGCTTTTATTTGAATTTTATCATAGTCAATTTTTTCAAACTTTGCATTTAAATAAAAATTTATTTTAGATGTTATTTTTATTTTTTCAGACTCATAATCTAATTCTATTAATCCAATTACTAGTAGATCCTCTAATAATAAAATTAAATCATTATGATTTACTTTAAAATATTTTTTTAAAAAATTAAATTTATAATAATATGATTTATATTTATTGATCAAAGATTTGAGTTCAAAAAAAATATTATATATACCCATATTATAGAAGTCATATAGTCTCGATTCATTGAAAAAATTGTTTGTTTCAATTAAAGCAGGATTATTTAAAATATTTCCTGAATTTATATTGATTTTGTTTACATTTTTTTTGCAAGAAATATTATCATAATAAAAGTTTAATTTGTGAAAAGAGGAATATATAGGAGTTAATCCTAATTTATTATTACTTCTTTTAAAATTTAATGAATCTAAATCACAATAATATATAAAATCCATTTGTGGATGAAAAATTGAATCTTCATTAAATGAAATTTTTGTTGAGGTGTTTTCAGAAAAAATCCTTTTTTCTATGTATCTAAATTTTTTAGATGAAACATTCACACTTATATTTTTGTAAATTTTTTGATGAAATTTTACAAAAGTTTCATCTGAGTAAAATAAAAATTGATTATTATTAATTTTTACTTTTGAATTTATAATATCAATTTTAAAAAATTTTTCAATCTCTATAAAATGATATGAATCAAAATGAGGAAATTTTATTTTTTTGTTTAAATTATTTACTAAACCATCTTTAAATTCCCCTTTAATAATATTATTATTATTTGATTTTTGATATAATACAGCATCATTAACATTAAAGCTATTTTTCTTCAACTGAATTTCAAAATTTTTTAATTTAACTTTCAAACTGTCCTTGAAAATTTTATCAGTTGTTAATTTTGAATCAGCTCTTTCAACATAAATTTTATCTTTAAATAAATCTATTCTACCATAAACATTGTTAATTGAAATTTCATCCAATTTAGAAATACATTTAATATCAGATCCAATAATACTAATATTAAAATTGTCATTAAATTCTATATCAAGAACGTTATCTAATTTCCATTTAAAATTCTGATTAGAATAAATTATTTTATTTATAAATAAATTGTTAAACAAATCAATAGTCCTAAAAAGTTTTGATGGTGAAGTTTTATATAAAATATTTGCTAGTTTTTTAAAGAAACTATCTATGATTTTGTTTTTTGATGATTGATTATATAGTTCCATAAATAAATAAATGATTTCATCATTTTTACATTTAATTAATTGATCTAAAATAGAAATGTATACTGTATCAGATTCATTTTTATAATTTTCTGTGAAATTCTTATATGATTTTCTATTTTGAGAATCAATATTTAAAATACTTTTCAGTTCATTTATTTGCTTTTGTTGGATATTCTGACAAAACAAATTTGATTTAATTGAAAATAAAAGAAAAATAAAAAAAAATTTATTCATTTTTCCTAAAGGCTAACAAACACCAATTGTTATGAGTTACTTCATTTATTAATGTGTAATTGTAACCGGAAATTAATTCAATAATTTTAGGTGAATCTTTTTCATAAAATCCACTTAAATTAATTATTGAATTTTTAATTAACAATTTATCATAATAAATAAATTCTTCAACAATAGTGTTTAAATTAATATTTGCAAGTATATAATTAAATTTTTTTTCTATCCATAAATTGAATTTATTTTGATCTATAAGATTTTTAATTCTATCATTAAATATTGTTACATTAAAACAATTATTTTTTATAAAGTTTTCTTTTGAATTTATAAATGAATTTTCATCAATATCTATTGCAACAATTTCTGAGGCATTTTTTTTATTTGATAGTATTGATAAAACTCCGGTTCCTGTACCAATATCAAGAATGGTTTTACCATTTATATTAGTATTCAAGATAGATTTAATCATCATAAAGGTTGTTTCATGGTGACCTGTTCCAAATGACATTTTTGGATTAATAACTATATCATATTTATAGTTTTTATATTTACTAATATCGTGAAAATCAGCTCTTATTATGCAATTTTCAATAATTTTAGGTTTAAAGCTTTCTTCCCATATTTTATTCCAATTAGATTCTTTGATTTTTGTAATATGGTAAGATATTGAATAATCTTTAGAGTTAAATATTTTTTCAATATTATTCAATATATTTAGTTTTTTAGATATGTATCCTTTAACTCCAAATTCTGTTTGAATAAAACTGTCAAAATTATATATTGAAAGTTTTGCAATAATTATTCCTTTTACTGATTCAATATTAAGTTCAGAATTAATTTTTAATATTTTGAAATTATATTCATAATACATATTAGTAATTAATTAAAAATTTTAATTTTCATAATTATTTATTTATCATTATTAAGAAATTAATTCTACCATTATTAATATTTTTAAGAAGTCTTGATTATTTATCTAATAAAATAAGGATTTTAGTTAATAATTATTTTTTGATCTTGGTTTGTATTTTAAGATTAGAAAAATCTACTTTAAGATTGGCATATCCAATTTGTAATTTTGCAGATTGTTTGTCAATTTCTATAATTTTTCCAACCTGATTCGAGTTTTTAATTTTAACATTATCACCTATTTTAAAAGAGTATTTTTTATCATTTTTTTTAAAAATTGTTCTTTTTGATTTCTTTTTATTAAGCTCTTTTTCAATTAATTTCTTAAATTCAATATTTATTTTCTTTATCGATTCACCATTTTTATATATTGTAATCAACTTAGACACTTTTTCGCCAAGTTGTCTATACTTATTATCTAATTCATTATTTTTTTTTTGGTGATTAATTTTTTCATTAATCAATTTTATTTTATCATCAAGTAAATTATTTTTTTTTAATAATTTACTTTCGCTATTGTCTAACAATTTCTTCCTTTTTTCAAATTCAAGTGCCTTAAAATGATAGTTTTTTATCGTATCTTCTAATTTAATTACTTTGTTATTTATTGATTTCTTTACTTTTTTAATAATATGTTCTGGAATACCGACATTTTTAGCAACCTCTAATGTAAAAGAACTCCCTGGATGACCAAGATTTAATTTATATAATGGTTTTAATTTATTCTCATCAAATTGCATCGATGCATTAATACTATTAACATTATTATCAGCCATAACTTTAATTTTACCATAATGTGTGGTTAAAATTATTTGAGATTTTAATTTAATTAATTCTTGAAAAAAAATAGAAGCGAGTTCACCACCAAGAATTGGATCTGATCCAGAACCAAATTCATCAATTAGAACAAAAGAATTTGAGTTTGCTTTATTTAATATTTGATTCATTTTTTTTAATTTATATGAATAAGTACTTAATTCATTCTCTATTGATTGGTTATCCCCAATATCAGTATAAATAGAATCATAAATTGTAAATTTTGATTTACAATTTACAGGAACAAATAACCCACTTTGAATCATTAATTGTAGAATTCCAAATGTTTTTAATGTTACTGACTTACCTCCTGCATTTGGTCCTGAAATAACAATTAGTCTTTCTTTATCATTTATCTTAATTTTTTGAGAAACTGTTTCAATTTTTTTTTTATTATTTTCTATTGCTAATATTGGATGAAGAGCATCTAATATTTTTACATTTTTTGATAAATTGATTATTGGTTTAACTCCATTAATCAATTCTGATAGTTTGTTTTTTGCTGTTAAAAAATCAATTTCTTCAATCAAAAAACTTACATTAATAATATCATATATTTGATTCGAAAAGTCATTTGTAATTTTTGAATAAATTTTCTTTATTTCTTTATTTTCTTCATCTAACAAAATTGCCAAATCTCTGTTGTATTCTATACATCCAGAAGGTTCAATAAATGAAATACTCCCAGATTTTGATTGTCTTCTATTTATCCCTTTAATTTTTCTCTTATATTCTGAAGAAATTGCAAGTACCATAATACCCTCATAAAATGACTCTTCTATATCAGATAGAAATCCTTTTTGTTTATAAATTTTTTTTTGAGAATTAAAAATTATTGTAATTTTTTTTCTTAGTTTTTGTATTGATTTTCTTAGTTTAAATAAGTTTTCTGAAGCTTTATCTTTTAATATTCTTTTTGAAGTAAATATATTGTTTATCGATTTTATAATATTTTTATTAATAAATACATCTTTGGCTAGAATGTTTAAATTTTGAAAATCAAAATTTAATTTTTTTAAAACATATAAAAAACTATTAGACCAATTTACTGCATCATAAATATTAAAAATTTGATCTTTTGAAAGAATAGAATTTGAGATCTTTAGAAGTTTAATACAATCAGATAAATCAATATACTTAAATCTCGGATATTCATGGAAAGATTTGATAAATTTAAATTCATCAAGACAATTTAAGTGATAATTTATTTTTTTTTCATCTTTGTATACTTCGATATTATTAATTCTAATTTTGTTGAATTCACTTTTACAATTCTCATTTAGTATTTTGATTATCTTATTGAATTCAAGCTCATTTTTAAGTTTATGGTCAATTTTCAAATTTTTATTAATCATCTAGTCAAATATTTCTAACTCATTAATTAAATTTTTAGAATCAAAGTAATTATCAATCATAAAAAGAATAAATCTTATATCAACCATTATATTCCTGCAAAGTTTTGGATCAAAATTTACATCACTCATAGTACCCTCCCAGAGTCTATCAAAATTTAAACCAATTAAATGACCTTTTGAGTTTAAAACAGGACTACCAGAATTACCCCCTGTAGTATGATTAGTAGATATGAAACATAAAGGTAATTTGTTTTTAATAGCATATTTTCCATAATTTTTATGTTTATGTATATTTAAAATTTTCTGGGGCAAATCAAATTCATAATCATCAGGAATATATTTTTCAATCATACCATCTAGATAAGTAATATAATTATATGTTACTGCATCTCTTGGTTTCATTGTTTTGATTTCTCCGTAACTTAATCTTAAAGTACCATTTGCATCAGGATAATAATTTTTATTAGGAAAAATATCCATTAACAATTTAATATATTTCTTATCTAATTCAGAAATTTGATCAAAAATATCCCAATATTTTGGAGAAATTTTAGTAAAATAAAAATCAAATAAATATTTCGTTAAAATATAAGCCTTATCATTTTTAATTATCTTTTCTACTTTAGCTTTATTTTTGTTATTTATCAATTTTAATATTTTACCTCTATCAGTAAAAATTGATTTTTCAAAAATGTTCTCAACATTAAATAATTTTTTATTATCAATAAATGGATAAATATTTAAAAAATTATATTTAACAGTGTATTTAAAATCTTTTAATGAATCAAATTCCTTTTCATTACTTATATTCGAATAATTATTTTTGTTCTCTCCGTAATTCCAACCTTTCTCAAAATCATAATTTTGATTTTTAGATAATTCAAATATTTCGTCATCAAATATTAATTTATGGTTATTTTTTCCAACCATAGGTAAAATTAACTTTATAAATAAATCTTTATCTATCTCTTTGCTATAGCTATTAAAATGATTATTAGTAATAGAAATTAAATTTGAATCACTTTCATTACCTAATATTTTTTTTGAAATATTATTAGTAAAGGCAAAAAAATCAACACCTCTATATACTTTTTCAATAAATGTTGATCTTAAAAAAGAATAAATTCTTAATTCATTATATAAAGAGTCATATTTGTTAATAATATCATAATTTTGATAATTCTCATATATTTTGAGAGAGTCCATCAATAATTTTTCAAATCTAATTTTATTCTGTATAGCATTCGATTTAAAAATACCCAAATTTTCTCCCTTCCATTTTTTGTAATAATTTGATATTGAAGCATATTTAGAGGCGTAATTTAGCTTAATTTGATCAGACTTTTTCATGTAAAAATCTATAACATTCAATAAATTTTTTCTAATTTCAATTCTATATTCATTGAGTTCTTTTAAATGTTCTACGGCACATGAAGGTAAGTATTCATTTGTTGATCCAGGAAAGCCATACACCATTGCAAAATCATTTTCTTCAAATCCTTGAGTACTTATTTTTAAAAAATTATCAGTTTTTAGTGGAATATTTTCTTTACTATATTTTGCTGGTTTATTTTCTTGATTGACATATATTCTAAATATTGTATAGTCACCAGTATGTCTGGGCCAAACCCAATTATCAGTATCTGATCCAAATTTACCAATCGACGAAGGAGGAGCATTGACCAACCTTATGTCATAGAATTTTTCATAAACAAATAAATAGTATTGGTTTCCTTTATAAAAAGGTTTAATAATTGCATCATAGTTAGTATTTTTAATTTCTTTATTTATAATAGAATCAATTACATTTTTTTCATTCAAATTATTATCATTGATCTGAAAATTCACTTCATTTGTTACGTCTTTAACATATTTGACAATAGAAACATACAAGTTTTCGTTTGGTAATTCTTCATTTAGGTTTTTTGCTGAAAAACCATTTTCAAGAAGATTATTTTCAATTGAGGAATTTGCTTGAATCTGAGAATAACCACAATGATGATTTGTTAACAATAAACCTCTATTTGAAATTATACTTGCTGTACATCCACCATTAAAATGGACTATTGCGTCTTTTAAACTATTGTTATTAATTGAATAAATATCATCTTTCGTTAATTGAAATCCTAAATCAATCATGTGGTCTAAATTTATTTGACTTAAAAGATATGGTTGCCACATTCCTTCATCAGAATAACATCTATTAAAAATATTTATTCCAAGACAAATTATAAAAATTATTTTTTTCATTATTGAAACTTTAATTTACCATAAATAAAATCAGGGATTTTAACTGGTTTTTTAGATTCTAAATTTACAGCTACAAGTGTAGTTTTAGAAATATTTACTAGGTTGTTATTTTTATGAAATTCATGATAAAAATAGAACCTATTATTTTTGATTTTCATTAATGTGTTATTTAAAGTAACATTATCATCATACTCTAAGGGTTTAATGTATTTAATATTCATTTCTAAAACAGGTAAAGCATAACCTCTATTCTCAATATTTTTGTATGTTAAATCCATTGATCTAAGTAATTCTACTCTACCCATTTCTAAATATTTTGCATAATTTCCATAATACATAAATCCCATTTTATCCGTATCAGAGTATAGAACTCTAAAATTTATTATTTTTTTTATCATATAATCATTAAATTAGGATTAAAATAATTTATAAAATTAATATAAATAATGTTTAAAATACACTATTTTTTGTTTATTGTTCTATTAATTTTTAGTTGTAATTCTGATAAATATAATTCAAAAAAATATAATTTTACTTATTCAAATATGATAATTGATTCAAATACAATTATAGACTCAGTTATTTATAAAACTTATTTACCCCATAAAATTTTTTTAGATAGTATTTTAAATAAAAATATCACATTTTCCCCAAAATTCATTGAAAAATCAAAACCTGAATCTGAATTATCTAATTGGATTGCCGATGTATGTTATAACTTTATAGAGAATAAATACAACATTGATTTCTGTTTATTAAATTTTGGAGGTATCAGAAGCTCCATGCCTTATGGAAACATCACTATCAGAGATATATACGAAATTATGCCATTTGAAAATAAGTTGGTTATTGTTCAATTATCATATAATAATTTTAAAATTTTATTAGAATATCTAAATGAAATTAATGGACAACCAATAAGTGGATTGAAGATAAATATAAATAATAATATTATTTCCCATAACCTTTCACAAAATACATCATATAAAATTTTAACTTCTGATTATTTATCCAGTGGAGGAGATAATATGTTTTTTTTAAAGGATTCAATTTCATTTATTAATACTGAATATAAAATCAGGGATGTATTAATTGATTATTGTATTAATTATGATACATTAGAATATAAATTAGATCAAAGATTTTACAATGAAAAAAATAATTAATAGAAATACATTTTTAAAAAAATTATCAATAATTTCTGCAGCTTGTATTATTCACCCAATTGAATGCATTTCAGATAATCAAGATAATGATATAACAATTATGCATACTAATGATTTTCATAGTCATATTGATCCTTTTCCATTAAATCACGATAAATATGCCGGGTTAGGTGGTATTTCAAAAAGATCCTCTCTAATAAATATAATTAGAAATAATAAAAAAAATACACTTTTATTAGATGCTGGAGATATTATTCAAGGTACACCATATTTTAATTATTTCGGAGGTAATTTAGAATTTAAGTTAATGAATTTATTAAAATATGATTGTATTACTTTAGGTAATCATGATTTTGATAATGGCTTAACCAAGTTAAAAGAGTTAATTAAGCTAGCAAAATTTGATACAGTAATAAGTAATTATAAATTTAATGATTTAAATATTGATGATGAAATATTAAAATATAAAATATTTTACAAAGGAAATTTTAAAATTGGTGTTTTTGGATTGGGAATAAAATTACATGGTTTGGTTAATAAAAATTTATATGGTAATACAAAATATATAAATCCACTAGAATCTGCTTATAAAATCTCAAAATTTTTAAGATTTAATAAAAAATGTAATTTGATTATTTGTCTATCACATCTTGGTTATAGTTATAATTCAAATAAAATATCAGATATTAAACTTGCAAAAAATAATAATTATATTGATTTAATAATAGGTGGACATACACACACATTACTTGATAAACCAACACTTGTAAAGGATGTTAATAATAATAAAAAATATATTTTTCAAGCTGGTTGGGGAGGATTATATTTAGGTAAAATAGACCTAACATTAACTAGAGATGGACTTAAATTTTTAAATAAATTTTCAATCATTAATGTATAAAAAAAAAAAAAAACATAAATATTAACAATTCTCTTATTTATGAAAAAAAAAATTAAAATCCAATATCAAATAAATTATTTTTTTTAGTTTTTTTTTTACAAATTTGCTAAGCATAAAATTTATAAATTTTTTATTTATTAGGAATTATAAATTTTTTATAAATATTTGTATTTTACGAATACTTTAATAATAAATTTTAAATGAAAAACTCTGCTGAGTCTCTTTGGGAAAGTTGTTTATTGTTCATAAAAGATAATATTTCAGAACAAAGCTATAAGACCTGGTTTTTACCTATAAAACCTATCAAATTGAATGGTAAAGTTTTAAATATTCAAGTTCCTAGTAAATTTTTTTATGAATGGATTGAAGAACATTATATTAAATTACTCAAATCTGCTATAAGTAAAGAATTAGGAGAAAACGCAAAATTAGTATATTCAATAGTTATGGAAAATACTTATGATAATCATACTCCGTACACAGTTAAGATTCCGAGCAGTAACAGACCTCCAATCAAAAATCCAAATCTTTCAATACCTATTGAAATTGCAGCTAATGGTTTAAAAAATCCTTTTATTATACCAGGATTAAAAAAAGTCAATATTAATTCTCAATTAAATCCTAATTATTCATTTGAAAACTTTATAGAAGGAGATTGTAATAGACTTGCAAGATCTGCAGGTTATGCAGTTGGTAACAATCCAGGTGGAACCTCATTTAATCCTCTTTTAATTTATGGAGGTGTAGGTCTAGGAAAAACACATTTATCTCATGCCATTGGAATAGAAATAAAAGATAAGCATCCTGATAAAACAGTATTATATGTTTCTGCTGAGAAATTCACTCAACAATTCATTGATTCTATCAGAAATAATACAAGAAATGATTTTGTACATTTTTATCAAATGATTGATGTATTAGTAATTGATGATGTTCAGTTTTTTGCTGGAAAAGAAAAAACTCAAGATGTTTTTTTTCATATATTTAATCACCTCCATCAGCAAGGTAAACAACTTGTATTAACATCTGATAGAGCTCCAGTTGACCTTCAAGGTATGGAACAAAGACTTCTATCAAGATTTAAATGGGGACTTTCTGCTGATCTACAAATTCCTAACCTTCAAACAAGAATATCAATACTTAAAAAGAAACTTTATTCAGATGGAATTGAGATGCAAAAAGAAGTTATCGAATATCTTGCCTACAGTATTACAACTAACATAAGAGAACTTGAAGGTGCATTAATATCCATTTTAGCTCAATCATCATTGAATAAAAGAGATATCAATTTATCTTTAGCTAAAGAAATGATTGATAGATTTGTCAAAAATACTAAAAGAGAAGTATCAATTGATTTCATCCAAAAAGTTGTTTGTGATTATTTTGATTTATCATTAGAACTATTAAACTCAACAACCAGAAAAAGAAGAATTGTTCAAGCAAGACAACTAGCAATGTTTTTTTCAAAAAAACTTACAAAGTCATCGTTAGCTAATATTGGAAATCAATGCGGTGGAAAAGACCATGCAACTGTTCTACACGCATGTAAAACAGTAAATAATCTTGTAGATACTGACAAACAATTTAGATCTTATGTTGATGAAATTTCTAAAAAACTTGAACTACAACAACTGTAAATTTATTTTTTAATATTTCATAACTTATGAATACAGGTAAATTATTTGTTATTCCAAGTCTATTTAGTATAGAATCTGACAAAAATTTAATCCCATCCTACATTATAAATTATTTAAATCAAATCAATGAATTTATAGTTGAGAATGAAAAAACATCTAGAGCTTTTTTAAGAAAAATTTTAAATGTTAAATCTGAAGACAACTTTATATTTCATGCCATTGGTAAACATTCAAAAAGAGAAAATTTAAATAAAATCATAAATAATTGTCACAAAGGTATAAATATTGGTTTATTATCAGATTTAGGTTGTCCCTCTATAGCAGATCCTGGATCAAATGTTGTTCAAATAGCTCATCAAAATAATATTAAAGTTATTCCATTAATTGGACCATCATCAATTTTCTTAGCATTAATGGCAAGTGGATTGAATGGACAAAATTTTACTTTTCACGGATACCTACCTGTTAATAACATTGATTTATCAAAAAAAATTAAAGAAATCGAAAAAAAATCAATTAAGTCCAGTCAAACACAAATATTTATTGAAACTCCATTTCGAAATAATAAAGTTTTTTCTTTTTTGATTAAATATTTAAGAAGCTCTACTAAGCTATGTGTAGCTAAAAATATAACTTTAAATGATGAAGTTATATATACACAAAAGGTTAGTCAATGGAAAAAAAATAATTATAATTTTAATAAAAAATTATGTGTTTTTTTATTGAATGGAAGTAATGACTAACGATTAAATATTTACTACTAAATGAATGATTTTATAGACATAAAGGGTGCTAGGGAAAATAATCTCAAAAATTTAGATATCAAAATACCTAGAAACAAATTTATTGTAATTACAGGTTTAAGCGGAAGTGGAAAATCATCTTTAGCATTTAATACGATTTATGTAGAAGCTCAAAGAAGATATATTGAGACATTTTCATCATATGCAAGACAATTTATTGGTAATTTAAATAAACCTGATGTTGACAAAATTGATGGATTAAGTCCTGTAATTGCGATTGAGCAAAAAACTGTAAATAAAAATCCGAGATCAACTGTTGGCACAATAACGGAAATATACGATTTTTTAAGATTACTATATTCAAAAATTTCTATTGCATACTCATATAAAACTAACAAAAAAATGATAAGTTATTCAATAGATGAAATAAATAATTTGATTTTAAAAAATTATAATAATAAAAATATTTCTATATTATCACCAGTAGTTAAGACAAGAAAAGGTTCCTACAAAGAATTATTTGAAAATATTTTAAAAAAAGGATTTATAAAGTGTAGAATAGATGGAAATATAATTGAATTGAATAAAAATTTATCATTAGATAGATATAAAAATCATGATATAGACATACTTATTGACAAAGTAAAAGTTAATGTTAGAAATAAAAATAGAATAATAAATTCAATCAAAATTGCACTTGATTATGGAAATGATACTATAGTAATCCTTGATCACTCTTCAAATATATCTAATTTTTACAGTAAAAATTTAGTTTGTCCAGATTCAGGAATTAGTTATGATAAACCTCAACCAAATTCATTTTCTTTCAATTCTCCTAAAGGTGCTTGTGAAACATGCAAAGGACTAGGATTTAAAATGGATCCTGACGAAAATAAAATTTTTCCCAATAAAGATTTAAGTATAAATAATGGTGGTTTTGTACCATTTGTAAATAATAAAGATATTTGGCTAAAGTCACAATTAACTTATATCTCAAAGTTATATAATTTCGATTTTGATACTAAAATTATAGATATACCTGAAAAAGCTATTAATGCTATACTTTATGGAAAGAAAAAAATATTTTCTGTCAAAAACAAAAAAATTGGTGTAACTCAAAATTATAATTTGAATTTTGATGGTATATCTGATTTTATAAAATACCAATATTACAATTCAAATTCACTAAGCTTGAAAAAATGGGCAAAAAATTTTATGATCAAGAAAAATTGTGAAAAATGTAATGGTCTTAAATTGAAAAAAGAGTCATTATCTTTCAAAATTTTAAAAAAAAGTATATCAGATATTTCAAATTATAATTTAATTGATTTAAAAAAATTCATTACTCAATTAAAATTTAAATTAAATAAAAATGAAAAATTGATTTCTAGTGAAATTATATTAGAAATTAAAACAAGATTAGATTTTTTAATTGATATTGGATTATCATATCTTACACTCAGTAGAGCATCCAAATCTCTATCTGGTGGTGAGTCTCAAAGGATTAGATTAGCTACACAAATTAGTTCTAATTTAATTGATGTATTATATATTTTGGATGAACCAAGTATTGGACTTCATCCAAAAGATAATTTTAAATTAATTGATTCTTTAAAAAAAATTAGAGATATTGGAAATACTGTAATAGTTGTTGAACATGATCAAGAAATGATGGAATCATCAGATCATATTATAGATATTGGTCCTAATGCTGGAATTAAAGGCGGAGAAATTGTTTTCCAAGGTAGTCCTAATAAAATGAAATCAGCTAAAACTTTAACTTCAAGATATTTAAATAAAAAATTATCTATTAAAATACCAAAAGTTTTTAGAAAAGGTAACGGTAAAACTATTAGTCTAATTGGTGCTAGGGGAAATAATCTTAAAAATATCAATGTTGAAATAAATTTAGGTGCTCTTACCTGTATTACTGGTGTCTCAGGTAGTGGAAAGTCTACTCTAATAAATGGTACATTATATCCTATTTTGAGTAATTACATATACAAAACACATAAAAAATCCTATGAATTTGATAATGTATTTGGAGTTGAGAATATAGATAAGGTCATCCAAATTAATCAAAATCCTATTGGGAGAACTCCCAGATCTAATCCTTCAACATATGTAGGTTTATTTGCTGAGATAAGATTATTGTATTCCCAGATTACCGAGTCTAAAATTAAAGGTTATTTACCAGGAAGATTCTCTTTTAATGTTTCTGGAGGTAGATGTGAGAATTGTAAAGGTGCTGGAATGTTAAGTATTGAAATGAAATTATTACCTGATATTTCAATTGTTTGTGATATTTGTAATGGTAAAAGATTTAATAAAGAAACTTTAGATATAAAGTATAAAAATCATTCAATATCAGATATTTTAGATATGGATGTTAATACTGCAATTAATTTTTTTAAATCAATTCCAAAAATTTATAATAAACTTATTACCTTACAGGATGTTGGACTTGGATATATTACTTTAGGACAACAATCAACTTCATTATCAGGAGGTGAAGCTCAGAGAATTAAACTAGCATCAGAATTATCAAAAAAAGATACTGGTCAAACATTATATATTTTAGATGAACCAACCTCTGGTTTACACTTTGAAGATATTAGAATTTTAATGGATGTAATTCAAAAACTTATTGATAAAGGTAATACTGTTTTAATAGTTGAACACAATTTAGATGTAATAAAGATGGCTGATTTCGTCATAGATTTAGGATATGAAGGAGGTGATAAAGGAGGTAATATTATTTTTAATGGAAATATGAGAGAATTTTTGAAAAATAATAAAAGTTATACTTCAAAATATTTAAATAAAATTATAGAAAATTAATTATTGGCCCTGTAGCTCAATTGGATAGAGTATCACACTACGGATGTGAAAGTTGCAAGTTCGAATCTTGCCAGGGTCACAAAATATTATAAAATGATTAGATTTTTTTCATTCTCATTAATTTTAATGTTAAGTAACATTACCTACTCCCAAATTATTATAAATGAATATAGTTCATCAAATTATAATTTGATTCTTGATGATAATGATGAATATGAAGATTGGATTGAGATTAAAAATATTGGCAGTGAACCATTCAATTTAAATTCAATATATTTAAGTGATAAAATTGATAACCTCACGAAATTTAAAATAAATCATGATGTTATTATTATGCCCAATGAATTTCAATTAATTTATGCATCAGGAAAAAATTATATAAACGATAATATTATACATACAAATTTTAATCTCCAACAAACTAAATCAAATGAATGGATAGTAATAACTGAATCTGATGGAATATCAATAATTGATTCTGTATTATTAAAATCAACTAAAGTTAATCATTCAAGAGGAAGAATGAACAACTTTGACTGGTATCTTTTTATAGATCCATCACCAAATGAAACAAATTCTAATAATTTAATTGAATACCTAGATACTCCAAATTTTTCTATTGAACCTGGAAATTATGATGATGAAATTTTTGTAAATTTATCATTTGATTCTAATTATCAAACATTCTTTACTCTTGATGGTAGTACTCCGAATCAAAATTCAAATTTATATACATCTCCAATTAATATTTTAAATACTAGTGTTTTAAAAGCAATAACTATTTCAGATAATCCAAATTATTATGATAGTTTTATTCAATATGGTACTTTTTTCATTAATGAGAATTTTAATCTCCCTGTTATATCAATTTCTGGTCAAAATGTTGAATTGATGTTGAATAATGATACCCTTAATTCAATTGGTGCTTTTGAGTTTCATAAAAATGGAAATATAATAGACAAATCAATAGGTGAATTTAATAAACACGGAAACGATTCATGGAATTATCCACAAAGAGGGTTTGATTTTATATGTAGAGATCAATTTGGATACAATTATTCAATAAAAAATCAAATATTTAATAATTCAAATCGTGAACATTTTCAAAGATTAATAATAAAAGCAGCAGCTAATGATAATTATCCATTTTCTAATGGTCAATTCGGTCCTGAATCTGGTTGTCATATTAGAGATGCTTTTGTTCAGTCATTATCTCAGGTTGCAAATTTAAATTTAGACGAAAGATCACACCAATCATGTGTCTTATACTTAAATGGAAATTATTGGGGATTATACGAAATAAGAGAAAAAGTTGATGACATTGATTATACTAAATATTATTATTCTCAAGATTTCAATCAAGTTGATTATTTAAAAACTTGGGGAGGAACTTGGATAGAATATGGATCTGATACAGGTTGGTATAATTTGAGAGATTATATTTTAAACAACGATATGAATAATCAAAATAATTATAACAATGTGAAAAATCAATTAAATGTAATGAGTATTATTGATTATTTTATAATTAATAATTTTACTGTTAACTCAGATTGGTTAAATTGGAATACTTCTTGGTGGAGAGGAAATCATCCATCATTGAATAATATAAAATGGAGATATACATTATGGGATTTAGATAATACTTTTAATCATGGTGCAAACTACACTGGAATAGCAGATCAATCATTTGAATCCAATATTTGTGATCTCGATACTTTAGGAGATATTGGAGGTCAAGGTCATATTCCAATATGGAATAAACTTATGTTAAATAATAATTTTTTTGAATCATACATCAATCGTTTTAGTTATTTAAATGATACTTATTTAAGTTGTGATTTCTTATTAAATCATTTAGATAGTATGATAAATATTATAGAACCAGAAATGCCTGCACAAATTTTGAGATGGGGAGGAAATATTGAAACATGGAATCAAAATGTTCAGGAATTAATTAATTTTATATCAAATAGATGTAATAATATTAATAATAATATTTTAAATTGTTATGATGACCAATTATCCAATTACCATAATCTCACAATTATTTCAAATATTCAAAATAATGGAGAAATATATTTGAACAATAATTATATTTTAAATCTTCCATCATTAAATACATGTTTTGAAAATATTAATCAAAATATAGAAATTATTACAAATTTGAATTTTGATATTGATTCTCTATATTTTTTAAATAACACAACTATATCAATCAACGCTAATTCTATTAATTTTGAATTACTCTTTGATGATACTTTAATTATAAATATCAAACCTGTAAATAGTCTAAATATTAATATGATTCCAAATGGTGTTGGAACAATTTCATTAAATAATTCATTAATAAGTAATTTACCTAATCAATATGTTTTAAATGGTGTAATTTATTTAGAAGCAAATAATTTAAATAATCAATATTATTTTGATTATTGGTTAGTTAATGATTCAATTGTTGATCAAAACAACCTTTCATTATTGATTGAAGGTAATTATGATGTTACTGCATTTTTTGGCGAACAAGTAGAATTTAGTGATATATATTTTAAAATTGAGCCTGAAAATTCTGGTTATATATATATGGAAGGAGATATCATTGATATAAATCAAAATTTTACATTACAGGAAAACTCAAATATTTTACTACAATCTTATCCTGAAAATGGTTTTAAATTTAAAAATTGGGATTATTATTTCGGAAGTGAAAGTTCAAATACCTATTTGAATTATAATATCATTCAAAATGATACCATAAAAGCTATCTTTGAAATTAAAGAATTAGATGTTTATATACCAAATTCCTTCTCACCAAATGGAGATAATATAAATGATATATTTATTCCAATATGTGATTATAATAATATAAAATATTTTGAAATGTATATATATGATAAATGGGGGAAATTAATTTTTAATTCTAATAATATAAATGATGGTTGGGATGGATCAAATTCTGATATTTTAAAAAATGATTATTATAGTTATATCATAAATATTACTTCGAAAATATCAAATAAAGTTTTAACATATAAAGGAAATATTTTTTTAATTCACTAAATTTAATGATGATGAACAAAAAACCAACTTTTTTTATAGCAATTTCTCCAATAATTTTTTTAGTTATTTTTCTGTTTATAAATGTATCTATTTACGGTGATTTATGCTTAAACGGTCCAAATCAAATTGCTTTGTTAGTTTCATCATTTTTCTGTTCAATTTTAGGTAAAATTTATTCAATAAGTTGGGATAATATTCTAATTAAAATCAAAGAAAATATACAAAAAACCTCAAGTGCAATTATAATAATACTTTTGATTGGTTCATTAACTGGTACATGGTTAATAAGTGGAGTAATTCCAGCTTTTGTTTATTATGGTATACAAATAATAAATCCAAAATATTTTTTTGTAACTGCATGTATAGTTAGTTCAATAGTATCTGTAACCTCAGGTAGTTCATGGTCAACAATTGCAACTATCGGAATTGCATTATTAGGAATAGGTAATATTTTTGGAATTTCAGAATCAATATTAGCTGGAGCTATAATTTCTGGAGCTTATTTTGGTGATAAAATGTCTCCCCTATCAGACACTACAAATCTTGCATCTGCAATTTCAGATTCAAAACTTTTTGAACACATTAATTATATGACTTTAACAACAATTCCGTCAATATTTATTTCACTAATTATTTTTTTTATTTTAGGTTTAAACCAAAATAATAATGAAATTTCCAATATAAGTGATTTATTATTATCTATTGAGGGCTTATTTTATATTTCTCCAATTTTATTTATAATTCCAGTAACATTATTTTTTTTGATATATAAACAATTCTCTCCAATTATTTCTTTATTTAGTACTATAATTTTAAGTAGTATTTTTGCAATTATTTTTCAACCAAATATCATACAATCAATTGGTAATAATGATAATTATTTCATTTCGTCTTTTATATCAGTAATTAATTCTATGTCTGGAGAAATTTCTTTAGAGTCAGATAATTCTCTTGTAAATAATTTATTGAAATCTAAAGGAATGTCAGGAATGTTAAATACTGTATGGCTAATACTTGCTGCTATAATATTTGGAGCATCAATGGAAGGTTCAGGGTTTTTAAATGTGATAACAAATTTTTTATCAAAATTTGCAAAATCAAAATCATCTCTAATATTAACAACTTCTGGAACATGCGTATTATTTAATTTGACAGTATCTGATCAATATTTATCTATTCTTGTCCCGGGTAAAATGTTTAATAGTGCATTCAAAAAAAACAATTTAGCAAATGTTAATTTAAGTAGAACTTTAGAAGATTCGGCAACAGTCACCTCTGTTTTAATTCCATGGAATACATGTGGTGCAACTCAATCAGCCATACTTGGTGTTTCAACATTTTTGTATTTTCCTTTTTGTTTTTTTAACATAATA